>DLOU01000065.1:53965-67433 GCA_002477275.1 Caryophanales bacterium UBA7476 | reverse complement strand
TTTGTCAACAGTCTGAGAAATAGAATTACTTTAATTCTATTTCTTTTTTTAACAAATATTTAAATAAACATCTGGAAGACATCTAACAGCACTTACACAATTTAAATTAATAGTAAAGAACTGATTAGTAGCAGTATAAGTTGAGTCACCATTATCAATTAGTATTCTACAAGTTAAACAACAATCATCAATACTTTCACATCTAAATACAGTTGATTCTCCTGTTGTCCCATTAAAAGTATAATCTATAGACCAAAGATCACCAGTTTGACAGTTATATAGATTTATAGGTCTTGTATTATAACAGATTAAAGTATTGACAGGACCTAAAAAAGGTCTATCACAACCAGTTTCTTCGCAGCATTTAGTTTCCTTTTTTTGAAGTTTAATTATATTAGTAAAAAGTTCATTTAAACAAGAACAATCACTAGTATTAATATTATTATCCTCGCACATAAAAACTCCTTTCTAAATACATTCTAATGCTATATCAGATAAGCATTTAAGAACACACATACACTTTAAATTAATAGTTATAAAATTATTAGTTGAAGTAATATTTCCTGAATCATCAACAGCAAGTATTCTACATTTACAACAACAATCATTTACTTTCTCAACTCTAAAAGTATTTGATGTTAAAGTAGTACCATTAGATGTATAAGTTACTTCAAATAATTCACCATTTCTAGTATAGAATTGTACAGGTCTTGTATTATAACAAATTAATTCACTATTAGGACCTAAAAAAGGTCTATCACATCCTTCTTCACAGCAAATAGAGTTATCTGTTTTGTTTTGAAGAATTTCAATAGTTTTTAATATTTTAGCAAAACAACAACTTTCGTTATTCACCATATTTCCACCTCTTAACTTTCTTTCTATAATAAAGTATGTATAGACTAAATAATTGTGTAGGTATAAACCTAATAAAATATATTCAAGTTAAATGAAATATTTACAACTTTATAAAAGTAATATATAATAAAGATGGAAATAGAAAGGAAATAAATATGGAATATGCGATAATAATTGTAGTTCTTTTAATAATACTTTTAGCAGTTCTAAAAGCAAATAAAAAGGACGCAAATATAGATTTAAATAAATTAGTAGAATACCTTGGAGGAAAAGATAACATAATAAAAACAGAAGTAGATTTATCAAGATTTAAAGTAACTTTAAAAGATGTAAGTAAAGCAAATAAAGAAGGTATTCAAAAACTAGGAGCTAAAGGAATTGTTGAGATAGATAATCAGTTAAAAATTATACTTGACCATGATTCAAAGCAATTAAAAAAATATATAGAAGATTTAAAGTAAAAAGAGAAATTTTTCTCTTTTTTTTTGTTGTATAAATACTAGTAAAAATGGTATACCTTTTATAAAGGTAGGAGAATGTAGTATGAGTAAATTAGTAAAAAGATTTTTAATGCTTTTTCTATTAGTAATTTCTTTCTTTAGTACAAGTGTTTTTGCTAAAGAAGTAGATGTTAAAGTAGATGAAGCAAAGGTTGTTTCAAAAAGCAGTACTGCAGAAGTTGAAACACCAGCTATTGATGGTAATAATATAAATACAAGTGCAACTTTTAATGAGCAAGATGACTTTGTAACTTATGAGATTACTATTAAGAATAATGATGATGAATCTTGGAAGATTGATTCAGTAGAAGATAATTATACAAAAGATAATTTAAAGATAGATTATGAGTATGATAATGAATTAATTAAAAAAGGTAAAACATCTAAAGTAAAAGTAACTATAACTTATAAGAAAAAGTTAGTTAATACTGAAAGTATAAATATAGATGATTTAAAAATATCCTTAAACTTAATTAATGAAAGTGGAGATACTACTACTATAGGAATAAATAATCCTAATACAAGAGATGGAATACTTAAATATTTAGTTCTATTAATAGTAGCTGTTACTTGATTAATATTTATTAAGAATAAGAAAAGATATAAAAGGTTAAAAGTAGGAAACTTACTAGTTTTAATCGCAATAGTTATGTCTCCATTTATGATTTTTGCAGAAGAGAAGTATCAAATGAATATTAATATTAAATCATTTACTTTAAAAAGTGAATATTTAGACTATGAAATAAGTTTTGATACAGATGGAGCAGGTAATGTAGATACAAGAACAGTTACTTATGGACAACCTATCGGTGAATTACCTAATGTATCAAAAGATGGTTATACATTTAATGGATGGAAAGATCAAGATGGAAATGTTGTAACAGAAAATACAATTGTAAAGGGAAAACTAGATCTTGAAGCAGAGTTTACAGTCAAAGAATATAATATAGCTTATAACCTAGATAATGGAACCGTAACTCCTAGTAGTGCCAATCCTACTAAGTATACAGTAGAAGATGAATTTGAATTAGTTAATCCTACAAGAAAAGGGTATACATTTGCTGGATGGACTGAAGGTGAAAGTGAAAATTTATATACTAGAGTAACAATATCTCATGAAACAGGAACAAAAGCTTATACTGCACATTGGTCAAAGAATCAAAATACAAAATATTATGTAAATCATAAATATCCAAACTTAGATGGAACTTATGAGACTGTTAGAGAAGAGTTAACAGGACCAACTGATACAGAAGTAACCGCACCATTTAAACCAAAAACTGGTTTTGTTAATCCTACAACTTCACAAAACTTAACTATATCAGCAGATGAGGATAGTGAAGTAACATATACTTATACAAGGCATGAATATAATTTAACTTTAAATGATGATATAGAAACAACATTTACAAACTCTACATATCCATATGAAACAGAAATAACATTGACTGCAAAAGATAAAGCTAATTATGAATTTACTGGATGGAGTAATGGAGAAACAACTAAAACAATAATATTTAATATAACAGAAGATACAAATGTTTATCCAGAATATGTTTCAACACTTATAACCGTTACATTTAATCCAAATGGAGGAACAGTTGATGAAACAACGAGAAGTGTTAATAAAGAAACAGCTATAGGAGAACTTCCTACACCAACTGCTCAGGCAGGAAAAGATTTTGATGCATGGTATACAGAGTTAACTGGAGGAACAAAAGTAACAAGTTCTTACATAGTAAATAATAATATAACAATATATGCAAGATATACTGATCAAACATTTACAATAACATTTGATACAGATGGAGGAACAAGTGTAGATAATCAAACCATTACATATGGAAATAAAGTAACAAAACCAACTACTAATCCAACAAAAGAAGGTTATACGTTTGATGATTGGTATACAGATACAAATTACAACACATTATTTGATTTTAATACTGAAATTACAAGTGATACGATAATTTATGCTAAGTTTAAAACAAATCCATTCCCAGTAGTATTTAGTGAACCAGGAGAATGTACATTTAATGGATCAAGTGGTGTTTTAACTGAAGATAATTGTAGTTATGCAAATGGTACAAATAAATATATAGATACTGGAATAAATCTATATAATGAAGAAAATCATGATAAAGATTATGAAATAGGATTTACAATTGTATCATATAATTCATCAGAACAAACAGGTCAAGCAACATTTATGAATACAAAACTTGAAGGAAATAATTATCCTGGTTTAGTATTTAGAAAACGAAACAACTATTCACAACTAGATTTATCATCAAGAAAAACCTCATCGGCGAATGAAGTAAAATATTTAGGTGAAAGTGGAGTTGAAACAGTTAAAATATATAGAATATATAATGAACAAAAAGATGCACAAGAAATATATTTACAAATAAATGATGAAGACAAAGTTTTAGTTAATGATTTATCTAAGTATAATCCTACATTTGATTTAAGTGTATGGTTTGGAGCAGCGCCAACAAATGTATCTGCTACATCAGCTCAAAGATTTTTAAATAATACGACTTTATCAAATATGTATATAAAACTTGGTACATATCAGGAAGAAAGTACTGAAAAGTATAAAATAACTTATAATGCGAACGGAGGAAGTGTGTCACCTGCATCAAAGAAAATAAATATTGGTGACTCAGTTGGGACACTTCCAACGCCAACTGCCCCAACAGGTAAATCGTTTTCTAATTGGTATACAGGTTTAACAGATGGAACCGTAGTAACAAGTAGTTATACTCCAAACAGTAATATAACTATTTATGCTAGATATTATAAAGATGTAACAGGAGCAACTGTTTCACCATCAAGTATATCTTTAATAAAAGGTAATGAAGAAACTCTAATAGTATCTAATGTAGAAGAAGAATATACTTTCTCTTCAAATGATGAAAATATCGCTACAGTAGATCAAACTGGCAAAGTAACGGGTACTGGAGTAGGAACAACTACAATAACAATAACTGGTTCGACTTCTGGAAAAACTAAAACAATAGAAGTAACAGTAGAGGCATCTACATATACAGTTACATTAAATACACAAGATGGAACATTAACTCAAACATACATAACACAAGAAATAGGAACTCCAATAGGAGAACTTCCTGTACCAACACCACCTGAAAATTATGAATTTGACGCATGGTATACAGAATTAACTGGTGGTATAGAAGTAACAAGTTCATATATGCCAAATAGTAATGTAACAATATATGCAAGATATACTGAAAATGTTTGTAAAACATTTAGTACAGATTCATGGAATACAATAAAGACTAATTTAGAAAGTGATTCTGAATATTATGCGGTTGGCTGTGAAAAAGAAGTTGAACTTGATATGGATGATGATGGAGCAAATGAATCATACACAGTAAGACTTGCAAATACATCAACTCCAAGTGTATGTAGTACTGAAGGCTATTCACAAACAGCATGTGGAACAGTAATAGAATTTATAGATTTTGTTACATTAAAGAGAATGAATCCAACAGATACAAATGCTGGTGGTTGGAAAGAATCTGAAATGGTAACTTATCTAAATAGTGATTTCTATAATAAATTACCAAATGATATAAAAAGTCTAATAATACCAACATATCCAATAGTATCAAGCTCAGGTAAAACTGGAGTATCAGCAGATATAACAGCAACTGATACTGATAAAAATAAAATATATTTATTATCAAGTAGAGAAATAGGCGTAGAAAGAGATTGGGATAATAAGAATGATGTAACAACAGATACAAGAACATTAGACTATTATGATTTAAACAATAATAATGAATCAAGAATAAAGTATAATTTAGATGGACTTAGCAAATATTGGTGGACACGTTCAGCTAGTAATACTACAAACTCTTCTTTTATTTCTGTAATTACAACTGGTAATCCTACAGTTAATCCTGCAACTGATACTACTAAGGGAATTGCTCCAGCATTCCGTATAGGAACAATGCCAACATTTACAGTATCATTTAACACAGATGGAGGATCATCAGTATCAAGTCAAACAATAAAATATGGAAATAAAGTAACAAAACCAACAACTAATCCAACAAAATCAGGTTATACATTTGATAATTGGTATACAGATGATACATATACAACTAAATTTGATTTTGATACACCAATAACAAGTGATACAACAATATATGCACACTTTGAAGAATTAAAAGTATGCGCAAATAATGTAAATATAACAAGATTATCTAAAAACACATGTTCTAATAATGAAAATATCACAGTAGGAGATGGAATAATTTGTAAAAGAGCAGTAAAACTACATGAAGAGACATGTTCACAAACAGATGGAACATATCATTGTTCAGGCGCAGGATATACAGAAAGCGGAAGCAAAGGAACAAGTACAATAACATATGGTTCATGTGGAACAAGTGGAACATTAAATAGCGGAGATGCATTCACGTGTGATGTAAATGGAGATGGAGACTTTGATGAACTTACTGAAAGATTCTATTATGTAAGTGATTATTATGATACTTCTGCAAAAGAATTTGATGATAGTACAGCAGTATTAATATATTATAATAATGTAACAAGCGGAGTAGCATGTAATAAAAATACATTTGCATATTCAAATGCAGCTGATATACAAACAGTAGATCCAACAAGAACGTATTATGATAATTGGCATGGACCATTAACTGTAATGAAACAATTACCAACAACAAGTCAATGGAGTAATATAAGTTTAAAAAGTGATACACGTGCCATATTAGGAGAAGATCAATCAACACATGATTCACCAACAACAACTGGTGGAACACTACCAACAAACTTTAGTTACGAAGGATATGCAGCAAGACTATTAACAGCAAAAGAATTAATGGCGGGATGTAATTTGACAGAAGTAGTCATAAAAGGAACAACAGGAGATTTAGATATCTGTAACTATATAATGGAAAACACAAAATACGCAAAATCATCAATAGGAAGCTACGGACCATGGTTAGAAACGCCTAACGCGTCTGACTATTACGGCGTTTGGGTTGTCAATGGCAGCAACCGCTACGTCAACGACTTCAACGCTAGCGGTACGAGTTACTTCGGCGCCCGTCCCGCAATTGAAGTACCAAAATCAAAAATATCTTATTAAACTGAGTAATATTTACTCAGTTTTTTCTTTTATAATTATTCCTTGTTAATAAATTATGTTTAGGTTTATAATTAAAGAGGTGATAACATGTTAGAAAAAATAAAAGATGAAGAAGTATTAATACTATGTTCTAATGGACAAAAATATTTATTATTAAAAGAAATAGAGACAAAAAAAGAATTATTTAATATAAAGTTCATGACTTTAAAAGAATTTAAAGATGAATTCTTTTTTAAGTATAATGTAAATATTTACCCATATATGATGGATAAATATAATATATCTTTTTCTACATGTAAAGAATATCTAGATAACATGTATTATATAGATATAGAAAAAGAATATGATTCACCTAAAATAGAAATGTTAAAATCTATAAAGATAGATTTAATAGATAATAATTTATTAATATTTAATAATAGATTTAAAAAGTATTTAAAAAGAAAAAAAATAATAGTAATGTATGACATTGTTGATCCTTATATATTAGAGATTCTAAAAGAGTATAATACTGAAATAATAGAAGAAAACTTATTAGATAAAACTGTAGAAGTATTTGAATATAATGATATAGAAGAAGAAGTTAATAATGTTATATTAAAAATAATTAAGTTAGTTAAAAGAGGAGTATCACTTAATAATATTTATTTAACTAATGTTGATAATGAGTACCACTATATATTAAAGAAGTTATTTAAGTTATATAATATTCCACTAGAATTAAATGAAAATATATCAATTAATTCATCACTATTTGTTCAAGAATACTTTTCTGTTAAGAAAATAACAGATGTAACAATAGAGAATAAAGATGTTGTTAAGAAATTTATTGATCTATTAAATAAATATGTTGAAATAGAAGATTCAAAGTACTATAAAAGTATTATAAAAGAAGAACTAAAACATACTTATATTAATAATAAAAAGTATAAAGAAAGTGTTAAAGTAAAAGATTTTGAAGAAGTAGATATAGATAATAATTCATATTTATTTGTTCTTGGGTTTAATGAAGGACTTCTTCCTAAATTAGTTAAGGATGAAGATTTTCTTACTGATAGTGATAAAAGTAAATTAGGAATAACAACTAGTGTAGAGATGAACTCATTAAAAAGAATAAGTACTTATAGAAAACTAGTAAACACAAATAACATTATTATAAGTTATAAACTCCATGGATTTAGTAATGAGATGTATAAAAGTAGTATGATAGAAGACTATGAAATGAAAGTACTTAATGAAAAAGAAGAAACTTACAATAACTCTGATTTATATAATATTAGAAAGACTTCTATACTCCTTGATAACTATAATAAATATAATGAAGAAGATACTAATTTAAAAACATTATTAAGTAATTATAAAGATTTAAAATATAACACATACAATCATAAATTTAGTGGAATAAAAGATAACACGCTAAATGAATTAAAATTATCATATACTTCTCTTAACTCATATAATTTATGTCCATTTAGTTACTACATAAAATATGTGTTAAAACTTGATCCATTTGAAGATACATTTGAAGCTTTTATAGGTAATTTATATCACAAACTTTTTTCACTTTGTTTTGATGAAAACTTTAACTTTGAAGAAAGCTTTAATAACTATTTAGAAACAAGACAATTAAACCCAAAAGAAAACTTTCTTTTAAAAAGATTAAAAAAAGAACTAATGATTATTATAGATATTTTAAAAGAGCAAAAGATGTATACAGATTTTAAAGATAGTTACTATGAAAAAATGCTAGAAATTAAAATTGATGAGAATGTTACTTTTAAAGGAATTATAGATAAACTAATGTATTATAGGAATATGAGTGATACATATTATGCAGTAGTTGATTATAAAACAGGTGGTTTTCCAACTTCATTAAACAATATGAAGTATGGACTTGATATGCAGCTAGCTACTTATATATATTTAATTGAAAAGAGTAATATTTTTGAAAATCCAATCTTCGCTGGTGCATACTTTCAAAAGACATTAATAGGTAATATAAGTAAAGGAAACAAAGAATTAAAAGACGTATTATTTGATAAATTAAAACTAAGAGGATATTCAACAGATGATGAAAGTATACTAAGTCATTTTGACCATGAATATACAAAAAGTAAAGTTATTAGTGGAATGAGTGTAACAGATAAAGGATTTAGTAGATATGCTAAAACACTTGATTGTGAATCTGTACTAAATATTGTTGATTATACTGATAAAGTTATTAAAGAAACATCAAGTAAAATATTAGATAACAAGTTTGATATAGAACCAAAAGTAATAGGCGGACAAGAAAAAGCATGTACTAACTGTAAATTTAGGGATTTATGTTTTAAAGATATAAATGATAATAAAGAATTAGAAAAAGTTTCAGATTTAAGTTTCTTAGGAGGTGATGATAATGGCAAATAGATGGACAGATGAGCAACTTGAAGCAATTAATACTGAAGGAAATAATGTCATTGTCTCTGCAGGAGCTGGTTCTGGAAAAACAGCTGTACTTACAGAAAGAGTACTAAGAAAAGTTAAGAGTGGAATACCAGTTAATAAATTATTAATACTAACATTTACTAAAGCAGCAAGTGAAGAAATGAGAACAAGAATAAGAAAAACTTTAAAGAAAGAAGGCTTTTTAGACCAAGTTAAATTAATAGATTCATCATATATAACAACATTTGATAGTTATAGTTTATCACTTGTTAAAAAGTATCACACTTTTCTAAATGTATCTAAAGATATAAAGATAACCGATCAATCAATCATAGACATAAGAAAAAAAGAAATACTAGATAAAATAATGGATGACAAGTATAAGAATAGTACTCTTCGATTTGAAGGTTTAATAACTCATTTTGCGCTTAAAAATGATAATGAAATAAAAAGTATGATTATGTCTATAAATAATAAATTAGATTTAAGATATGATAAAAAAGAGTACTTAGTAAATTATGAAGAAGCTTATTATAGCGAAAAGAGTTTAGAAAAAGTAATAAATGAATACCTAGAAGTAATAGATAATAAGAAAAAAATAATAGAGAATCTTCTTGAAGATATTAGAGGAGAATTAGAAGGTGAAACTTTAGAAAAGTTTGAATATGAGATAAACAAGATAATTAATACTACTTCATATGAAGAATTAAAAAATTCACTATCAAGTTTTACTATGCCAAGAAAGAATAAAGAATATACAGATAAAGCTGTACAATTAAAAGATTATATAAAAAGTGTAATAACTGATCTAAAAGATTTATGTATATATGAAAGTACCCAAAGTATAAAAGAACATATACTTAACAGTAAGAATGATACTTTAGAAATAGTAGACATAATATTAAAATTAGATGAAGAATTTAATAAAGTAAAAATAAAAGAAGAAATGTATGACTTTAATGATATCAGTCATCTTGCTATAAAACTTGTAAAAGAAAATAAAGAGATAAGAGAAGAAATAAAAAATAGTTTTCAAGAAATATTAATTGATGAATATCAAGATACAAGTGATACACAAGAAATGTTTATAAGTGAAATAGCTAATCATAACGTATATATGGTTGGTGATATTAAACAATCTATTTATAGATTTAGAAATGCTAATCCATATATATTTAAAGATAAGTATGATAACTATAGTAAGGATAACTCTAAAGGAATAAAAATAGATTTAATTAAGAACTTTAGATCTAGAGAAGAAGTATTAAATAATATTAATTTGATTTTCTCTAGAATAATGGATGATGAAATAGGTGGAGCAAATTATATAAAAGAACATCAAATGGTATTTGGAAATAAGACATATATAGAAGAGGGAAAAACAGAACAAAACTATGATATGACTATTCTTACATATGAAGAAACAGATGACTTTAAAAATAAGGTAAAAGAAGCATTCATCATAGGTAATGATATAAAAGAAAAAATTAAAAATAATTATCAAATATTTGATAAAGATGAAAAAGTACTTAGAAATATAGAATATAAAGATTGTGCGATACTTCTTGATGTAAAAAAAGATTTTCCTCTATATAAACAAATATTTGAATATTTAAATATACCACTACTTTTATATAGTGATACTAACTTAACTCTTTCGGATGATTTATATGTTCTTAAGAACTTAATTAAGTTACTATTATTAGTTCATGATAATAATTATACAGAAGAGTTTAAATATGCATATATGTCAGTTGCACGTTCATTCTTATTTAACTATGATGATGAAGTAATATATGATACTTTTAAAGATAAAAGTTTTAAAAATGATGAAATAGTAAAAAAAGCAATTACTTTAAAAGATTACATTGATTTTATGCCACTAGAAGAACTATTTTATAAAATATTAGAAGAATATAAATATGAAGAAAAGATACTAAGTACTACTGATATTATTGATAAAGAAAAAAGATTAGAATATATACTAAGTTTATTTGGTGATTTTTCTGGAAGAGGATATACTTTATATGATTTATCATACTATTTAGAACAGGTAATAGAAAATGATTATAGTATTAAATATAAACCATATCAAGATAGTACTAATAGTGTAAAAATAATGTCTATTCATGCATCAAAAGGATTAGAGTTCCCAATAAGTTATTTTGCATCTTTTGATAATAAGTTTAATCAATTAGATTTAAAACAAAAAATAACATATGATAATAACTATGGAATTATTCTTCCAGAAGTAGAAGAGGAAAGTATTCCAACTATTAGAATGAAACTTTATAAAATGAAATCTAAAAGAGAAGATATTAGTGAAAGAATAAGATTACTTTATGTAGCTTTAACAAGGGCAAAAGAGAAGATGATAATGCTTCTTCCTAAGAAGGATGATAATAGTTTTGAATTGGAAATAGTTAGTTCTATAATAAGAGATAAATATATTTCATTTAACAGTATTATGGAAAGTATTAGATTTATTTTATATGATTACATTAAAGAAGTAGATAATGTTGAATACACAAATGAATACTTATATAAGAAAAATGATAAAGAACTAGAAAAAGAAAGTACTACTATTTTAGAAGTTAATAATTTATCATTTTTAGAAGAAGAAAAAGAAGAGAGTCATTTTTCTAAGAATAGTATAAAATTGATTGATAGAGAAGAAAAAGAAAAAATGGATATTGGTACTAAAGTTCATCAAATACTTGAAGAAATAGACTTTAAAAATCCAGAATTAGATAGTCTAGATATAGATAACTTTATAAAAGAAAAGATAAAGAAATTTTTAGATAATAAAATAATTAAGGATAATCTAAATAGTAAAATATACAAAGAGTATGAATTTACTAATAATAGTGAAGATGAAATAAAAAGAGGAATAATAGATTTATTAATAGAAAAAGATGATGAAATAATAATAATAGACTATAAATTAAGTAATGTATTAGATGAAGCATATAAAGATCAATTAAATGGATATAAAGAAGAAATATCTAAAATCAAAGATAAAAAAATAAGTATATATCTATATTCTATAATTGGAGAAAGTTTTGAAGAAATAAATTAAATATTAATACCAATTTATTTATATAAATATAATTTTATATATTTGAACTTATTTATTTAAATAAAACTACAAATTGCATAGTTGAAATTTGTAGTTTTTTGCTGTTTTTTATTTCTAAATTTTAAAATTGGTCTTTTGATTTATTACTTTTCTTATTGTATAACATCACTACTTCCAAAATGAAAGGAGTGATGTTATGGAAGAAAAAGAATTTTTTACTTGTAGATATGATATCACATTTAAAGAAATATTTATGAAAGAGGAGAACAAGGATTTACTTATAGCTTTAATTGAAAGTATACTAAATATTAAAATAAAAGAAATAACATATTTAAATTTAGAGAAAAATAATGGAAATATTTATGTCAGAAGAAAACATTTTGATTTTCATGTAAAAACAGAAAAAGAAAATATTCATATAGAAGTAAATAATTATTTGCAAGACTTTGTAAGGCCAAGAAATATGGCATTTATATGTAATTCTTATTCGAAAGAAGTGTTAAAAGGAAAACAATATGATGAGAATATGGAGTTTATTCAGATTAACCTCACATATAATATGATTAATTTATATAAAGAAAAGAATAAATTTCATGACGAAGAAGCTTTACGAATATATAAAGTAAGAGATGATAAAGGAAAAAACTTTGTAAATAACTTCACAATATATGAATTAAATATGGATTATTACATTAACTTATGGTATTCTAAAAATGAAAAAATGATAGATAAATATAAGTACTTAATAATGCTTGATTTAAAGCCAGAAGAATTAAATAATCTATCAAAGAAAGATAAGGTGATAAATAAATATATGGAAGAAGTAAAGAAAGTAAATGAAGATCCAGATTTTTATGAATTTGTAACGGCAGAGCAAGATAATGAATTTATAGAAAATTCACTTAGAGCACAATTTAGAAAAGAAGGACTTGAAGAGGGGAGAGTTGAAGGTTTAAAGTTAGGAAAAGAAGAAGGAAAAGAAGAAGGAAGAGCTGAAGGAATAAAAGAAACGGCAAAAAAATTAAAAGAAAATGGTGTTTCAATAGATATAATTTCTAAATCAACTGGTCTTACAATAGAAGAAATAGAAAAATTAGTTTAAGTGGAAGTTTTGAAGAAATATAAAAAGAGTTGATTTTAATTAATCAACTCTTTATTAGTATATTGAGTATGGATTAAAAGCTGTTCCACCATAATATGGATAACCATACCATGTAGAGAAGTGTAAGTGTGTACCAGTTGCAAAACCAGTAGCACCCATACCACCAATTACTTGTCCTTTTTCAACTCTTTGCCCAGCCCAAACATATTTATTAGCTAGATGAGCATACATTGAGTAAACACCCTTATCATCTTTAATAATTATATAGTTACCATTAGTTGAAGTAAAACTAGATGTTACAACTTCACCACTATATATAGCATATATATTTGAATTCCATCCACAACCAGCTATATCTA
>DLOU01000065.1:0-53864 GCA_002477275.1 Caryophanales bacterium UBA7476 | reverse complement strand
GCGCATTATTAGAATTATCAACATGTGTATTATATTCAACAAAGCTTAAACTGTTATCAGTTGATTTATAATGTTTAACAACATTAGGTCCAATAAAATAACTAGACATCAAGATTGAAATAAATAACAAGATAATAGCAAATCTTATGAATAATTTTTTATGTTTAAATAATTTAATATTATTTTTAAAAAGTAAAAATTTATCTAAAATATATTTATTATAATATTCTCTAAATCTTTCTTTTGGAATATTTAATTTTTTTGATAAAAAGTTTCTTATCTTTATTAGGAGTTTTTTAGTTAGTTTAAAAATTAACTTAAAGAAATTTATAAAAGCTTTTTTTAATCCTTTAACCAATAACTTAAATAGTTTAATTATTAAGCTTTCTAAAAAGTCTACAAAGTTATCAATCATATGATGTCCCCCTTTAGGACTAGTATTATATCAAAAAAATAAGAATTTGTAAATAAAAAAGTTATCTTTTTAATTTGATAACTTTATTTGAATCAGAGTCAATAGTTAGATAATCATCAATAGTTACAATGTTATCTTTATATGCTTTCTTAAAATAACCAGTAGATATTGAAGGAACACTTCTAACAAAATAAGTATAAGCATCATAAAAATATGATTCATCTAGAAGATGAGACGAGTAAATACTAAAAAGTGTACTATAGTTTTCTTTAATATTATCTATTACTTCCATATCTTCAAAAAAGAATAGATATTCATCTGGATAAAACATATGCAAACTAATGGGATCTCCAACTTTTTTACCAGTCTTTTTTGTGTAGTATCCACATAAAATATCATTAATTTTTGAAAGATATTCATGTTCTTTATTAAAACAATTATCAGCTTTAGATTTTAATGATTTACTTTCATCTAATCTTTTATCATAATAGTGACAACCTTCAATATAATTCTCTTGATATTTATCTAACGAGCTTTCTAATAAATTTAACTTTGTCTTGTCATCATCTATAGTAAGTAATTCATCTTCAATAATTTTGAAATCTTTTCGTAAATAACTTTTTATTATAGTATCAGGGTCGACTATTTCACAAAGCATCATCGCAATAAGTCTTTGCTTATAGTAAGCATCATAATAATTTGAATATTCTGCAAGTATTAAAGAATCAATACCTTCCTCTAAAGCAGATGGAAAGTAAGACCCATTAACACTTATTAAATGAACAAGTTCATGTCCAGCAACTGGATTATCTTCTAATGAGCATGCCTCTCCATTATCAGTATATAAATTCATACTATGAGTAAAACTTGACCAATCACCTGCTGTATAAACATAATCATCACTCTTTACTTCATAATTAATATCAAAATTGTTTAATTGCCAGCAAGCAGTATTATAATCAATATAGCAATAATAATCATCTAAGAATTCAGAAATATTATCTAATACCTCTTTTTCTTCTTCCGTTAGATTAGGATTTGTATCTATTGCTTTATATAATTCATCAGTAGAAAAAGAAGACATCATTTCATTAGCATATCCTCTCTCTGAAGACTTAATAGCGCCACTAATCCCATTAATTAAAAAGATAGCTGAAAAAAGTGCTGCTAATGTACTTGTTCTTTTTTTTGATATTTTAGATACTGGTTGATTATGTCTTTCACTTATTTTTACACTGCCTAATTTTTCCATAAAAACCCCCTCACAAAGCCCTAAAATCATAACATAAATTAATAAAAATATCAACATAATTAAATTATTCTTTTATTTAAAAAGAATTTATGATATACTTTTGACGTAGAAAGAAGGAATATTATGAAAGAAAAAAATATATTAGTTTTTGGTCATAAAAAACCTGATACAGATGCTATAACAGCTAGTATAAGTCTTTCTTATTTAAAGAATGAATTAGGACTAAAAACAGAACCAAGAGCGCTTGGGAGTTTAAATAAAGAAACAAAATATGCATTAAAATATTTTGGAGTAGAAGAACCTAAATACCTAAATGATGTTAAACTACAATTAAAAGATATTAATTATCATAAAGATTTTATATTAAATGAAAAAGAAACAATATATGATGGATATAAATATATGATTAAAGAAGGTTTAACTGGTGTACCAATAGTAGGTAAAGATGATCAATTTATAGGATTATTAACTATTAAGGATTTATCTAAAGCTTTCTTAAATGCACATGACAATGATATTCACACTTCATATGATAATATTTTAAAAGTATTAGAAGGTGAAGAAGTATTAAGATGCGATGACGAAATAAAAGGTAAATTATTAGTTGGAGCTTATTCTACAGAATCATTTAAAGCAAAAGTTGAACTTGATAGTGATATGATTTTAATCGTTGGAGATAGACAAGATTTATTAGAATATGCAATTGATTCAAGCATTTTAATGGTTGTAGTTGCAGGATCAGGTAAAATAAACGATAATTTATTAGAAAAAGCTAAAAAAGAAAAAGTTAATATTATTAGAAGTAATTATGATTCATATCATATAAGTAAATTAATTTCTTTAAGTAGTTATTTAAAAACTATGGTTTGTAGTTATAATCCAACAAAATTTGAAGAAACTGATTATGTTGATACAGTACTTGATGTAAATAATAAATTACGTCATACAAATTATCCAATTGTAGACAAAGATAATAAATGTTTAGGATTACTTAGAATTACAGATTTAAATGATAAACATCCTAAACAAGTAATATTAGTTGATCATAGTGAAAAATTACAAAGTGCTGATGGAATTGAACAAGCAAAAATAGTTGAAATAGTTGACCATCACAACATAGGAAGTATTACAACAGATGCTCCAATCAATTATAGAAACATGGCTGTTGGTTCATCAAATACAATAAATTACATATTATACAAAGAAAATAATATAAAAATACCTAAACATATAGCTGGTATGATGTTATCAGGTATTTTATCAGATACATTAATACTTAAGAGTCCAACAACTACAGATACTGATAGAGAAGTAGTAAAAGAATTAAGTAAAATTGCTGAAGTTGATTATGAAAAATATGGAATGGAAATGCTTAAAGCCGGAACATCTCTAGAAGGAATGAGTGTAGAAGACGTACTTTATAATGATTATAAATTATATTCAGTAGGTGATCATACATTTGCAGTAGGACAATTCTTTACAATGAATTTTGAAGATATTAAGAAAGATATTGATAAATATATAAAAGTAATGAATGATGCAGCAGAAGCAAATAATTATAGCCTTGTAGTTCTTTATGTAACAGATATAATTAAAAATGGAAGTTATATAATATTTAATGACAAAGGAAATGAAGTTGTAAATCAAGCTTATGATAAAGAAATGCATGTTGGAGACTTTATTGAGAAATGTGTATCTCGTAAGAAAAATGTTGTACCACTAATAATGGATGCTTTTGAAAATTAGTATGAATTTATTCATACTTTTTTTGTTTGGTTTACTCATAAACTATGTTATAATGAATAAAAAGTAGTAAAGGAGAAGTTATGAAGAAAAAAAGTAAAACAAAAAATAAATTTAAAGAAAATATTTTATCAGCAGCTATAACAACATTATTAAGTATTGTATATATCATTATAGTTAAAAATATGGATGTTAAATCAATAGGTCCAAATAATTCAAGTGTAGGTTTATCATCTATAAATTTATATTTTAAAGAGTTATTAGGAAGCAATATGACTATATATAAAATAACAGAAGTATTTGGATTAGTTGCACTTTTGGTAGCAGCAATATATGGAATAGTAGGATTATTACAATTAGTTAAAAGAAAAAGTATAAAGAAAGTTGATAAGAAAATAATTGTACTTGGAATACTATATGTATTAGTAGGACTAGTATATGTATTCTTTGAAAAAGTAATTATAAATTATAGACCAGTAATAATCGAAGGTGAACTTGAAGCATCATTTCCATCTAGTCACACAATGATGGCAATATGTATTTGTGTTAGTGCAATAATAATGAATAAAAGTTATATAAAAAATAAAAAATATTTAAAAATAGCTAATATAGCACTAGTTGTCTTAATGCTTATAGTAGTAGTTGGAAGATTTATATCAGGAGTACATTGGTTTAGTGATATAGTTGGAGGAATAATAATATCAATAACTTTACTAAATTATTATTTTACATTAAATGATTTAATTAAAGAGAAGTAATTCTCTTTTATTATTGTCTATTTAAGCATAATAACCTATAATTATAATAGGTGATAACATGGATAATATATCAGAAATAGTAGAATCAATTAAAAGTAAGATAGTTGAACTAGTAGCAAAAAATTGTTTAACAGCTGATCAAAAGTATAGTAATGAGATATTATTATACACAGCTCTTTTATCATGGTATGAAGATTCTGAAAATATGGATAGATTAGAAGAAAAAACAGAAGCATTTATTGAGCTTTCTAAAATAAGAGATTTTCAAGTATTATTTGATAAAACAATAAGAATTAATTATACAAAAGACGAAGAGGAAATAAAAAAAGCAATAATGTTATATGAATCTTTAACAAATGACATAAGATTTAAAGAATTATCAGATAATTGTGGATATCATTTACCACCAGATTTTAAAGAAAAAGAGAATTATTTAAATAAAACATTATATCAAAAAGTAGATTTTTTCTATAAGTTTAAATTAAAACTATTAAATATGATGGAAGATGTAAATAAAAAAGGTGGTAGTAAAAAATGATTAATCCAATGAGTGCTAATAATGAAGATGCAATTCATTATTTAAATGAAAGATCCCAAGAAAATGAATCACTTGCATATGCTTGGCAGGTATTAAAGGCATATTATGACGAATGTTTAAAAGAACTAGATGGAATTAATACATTGTTTTCACCATTTGAAAATGAATCAGAAAAAAAGAGTGTTTTTGCTTTAGTTAAACAAGAATTACAAGATAAAAATTTTAGAGAAGAAGCTGCAGATTTTATTGGAATATCTAGTGAAGAGTTACTAAGAATTCTTGAAAATAAAGAGACTAGTGTATTTGAAGATTGGATGATTGTCAAAATAAATAGACTTTATAACATGAAATTAAAACTTGGACATAGCGCTAGAATAACTTATATAGCAGAAACTAATTTAAATTCAATGTTAAAAGATAATGACTATATAAATAGAAAAATATTAGAAAATGCGGTTATTCTATCAGCACTACTTCATGATATAGGAAGATTCTATCAAGCTGTACATTATAATAACTTAATAGATAAAAAGATGAAAGATAAAGAAAAAGATATAGCAGGATTAAAAGTTGATCATGCTATAGCAGGATACTATTATTCACTTGCAACTTCAATAGAATTTCATAAATTAGTAAAAGAAGAAGATATAGAAAAAGTAGAAAATTTTATTAATCAAACTGTAGCTGCTATAGTTGTAAGATTCCATCAGAATGCAAATTCAGATATATCTCATTTTGATTTTAATGGAGATATAGGTATATTAAACGATGAAAATATGATTATCGATTTACTAACGTTCATAAACAAGTCATATGAAGATGCTAAAGTAATGAATTATAAAACAGATAGTAGAATAGAATCAAAACAAAAAGAATTTATTGATAAATTTGTTTCAAAAATAAAAAATATAATTAAACCCCAAAATATAGATTATAGTGTATTAACTGGTTTTATTATTGATACTGATTTTGTAGATGGAGTATATGCAAATATTGAAAATGGTATATCAGAAGTGATGAAATCATCAAATGAAAAAAATCTAAGAGAAATAACTGACGAAATAATAACTATTATAAATAAGGAAATTAATAGAGTATCAAAAATTAAATTAGAAGATGATGAAATTGATAGGATAAAAAATGAAATAGAAATAGCTTTAAGTGAATTATTAAATTATGATATATCAGAATCAATTAATAAAAAATTCTTGAATAATGAGAAAATAGAAGATACAGTTAAATTTATATTATCATGTGCAATGTCAAATACAATGGATGCAGATAAAATAGATATTTTAAATCAAAGGGCTCTAGGAATATATAATGCAAGTTATAAAATGGAAAGTTTTCAAATTTTTCCAACAGAAAATACAAGTTTAGTAGAGTTATTGAATAATTACTTTAAGTTTAATTTAAAAAAAGAAGAAATCATACTTGATAAAAAAGTAATAGATACAATTAATAATTCATCAAAAAGTGTAAAAAGTGCATTATCAAAGTATTTATATGAGTTTAATATTTTTACATATGATGAGCTAAAAAGAGAATATAATATAAAAGATAATATAATAATAAAAATATCAAATGATAAAATAAAAGTACTTGAAAGTGGAGAAACAAGAGAATATACATCACCAAAACTTAATGATATGTTTACAGAAGATTATCTTGAATTTTTATGTAACATATGTGATGTAGAGCAAAAAGATTTTAGAAGTTTAAAAAATAATTATTATAATGAATTTAAACTAACTATTAGTGCAGATGATTTAGATAATAATATAGATAATAAGGGTGTAAATAAAGTTGATACATATAAAAAATTATTGATAACAGATGATCTAATACAAAGATTTATGTTAAAAAAAGATAATAAACCATTAGATGGTTGGATTAAGGTTATAGATGAAAAAAGAAGTGACTACTTAATTCATAGTTCTATTACGGGTCTATTATGGCAAATAAATCAATTCTTATTTGTTAATATGAGAAATAGACACTCATATGAATTTATAGAAAAATATCATATTTTAGATGATATACTATTACAATATGAAAGGAAATCTCCTGAATTAGGTATAATATTAAAAGAATATATAGATTATGCTAAAGAATTTGTAAATTATATGGTAAAAAATGTTCAAAAAGAAATGTTAACAGAAGAAGATTTAGAAAAAGCAAGGATAACAGTATATAATAATAAAAAACAAAAAGGAAAAATTAAATAGGTGGGATGGTAAATGAATATAGAAATGATAGATTTAGAAGAATTTTTTGATGATAAGAATAAAGATATAGATGGAATGGGAATAGGGGCCACAGGCATTATTACACAAAGTCAAATGGTGACTAGATATAACAATTACTCAAACTTTAATAAAGGAAAAATAAAAGGAACAGGAAGCCACTTTAATACTGAAGGAATGATAATGTCCGAAATATTTAATTTTAATGCTAATCTGTTTTTAGGATATGGCTTTGATCCAAATATACTTAATACACTTGATAAAAATCACAGAAAAGTATTAGGTGAAGTAGCAGTAATAAAATATCTTAATAGTAGTGCAGGTAAATATGCTTTAATATATTTACCAATTGAACAAGAAACAATAACAGAAAAACAACTTGAAGCATTGAGATATGCTGGTGAAGAAATAGCTAATGCTGGTAGGAAATTAAGAAAACCAATAAAAATAGTAGTTACAGATAGAAGAAATAAAGCAACTGAAATAAATTCAATAGATTATAATATAATACCATTTTTAGAAAAACATATTAATAATGACTATGAACAATCTGTACCTGATAAAAATATAATAGCTGTAGAAGAAATAGAAATAAAGAATTTAGGACACCGCACTATATGAAAGTACAAATGATAGATTTAGAAGATTTCTTTGATGATAAATACAGATATTCAAAGAATAAAGGTATAGGAGCAACAGGAATAATAACACAAAAACAAATGGTAACAAGAAAAAATAGTCCAGAAATGGATTATGATATTGACAAAAATGTTGAAGGTTTAGGATCACATAATGAAAATAAAATAGCAATTATCAGAGATATATTTAATCTACCAGATATATTAGATAATGGATTAGGTTATTTTGATCCTGATATAGTAGCTCTAGATATGACAGATGAATATAAAAATATGTTTAATGAAGTAATTGATGTATTTTATACTAATAGTGAGGCTGGTAATAAAATAGTAATATTTCTACCTAAAAAACAAAATAGTATAACAAAAGAGCAAATTGATGCGGTAAGATATATGGGTGAATGTATTAGAAAAACTGCTGAAACAAACAATATAGAAATAGAAGTATATGCGTCAGATGGAAATACATATGTAGAAGAAATAAATTCAACAGAAGAAAAAATAATACCATATCTTGAAAGATACCTAGATAATTATTATAAAATGAGTATGGAAGACCAAAATATTATTGCAACAGAAGATGTAAAAAGTATAGAAAATAGCTTTTATAGATAAAAAAATGAGAAAAATAAAGAAAAATGTTGACTTTACAGACAAATTAACATATAATTAATAACAGTTAAGAAATGGAAAGAGATTTATATCCACCTGACCAGCGAATAGCGGTAGGTTAAAAGCCGATGAAAATAATAATATTTTTATGTGAGTTTTTAAGTGGGTATAAATATACTCACTTTTCTTATTTTATGGAGGTGTTAGATATCGCAAACAGTAAAAATGATTTGTTAATAAATGAACAAATCAGAGCTAAAGAAGTTTTAGTAGTTGGTCCTAAGGGGGAACAAGTAGGTGTTAAAAGTTTAAAAGACGCATTGACACTAGCAAGTTATGCATCATATGATTTGGTACTTATTAGTCCAAATGCTAATCCGCCTGTATGCAAAATAATGGATTATAATAAATATCGTTATGAGAAGCAAAAAAGGCAAAAAGAATCTTTGAAAAAACAAAGAGCTAATATGTCACAACTTAAAGAATATAGGTTGTCACCAACTATAGATGTAGGGGACTTTGAGACAAAACTTCGTAATGTCATCAAATATTTAGAGAAAGGTGACAGAATAAAAGTTTCTGTGCGATTCAAAGGACGTCAAATGGCTCATACTGAACTTGGTGAAGAAGTATTAAATCGTTTTGCTTCAAAACTTGAAGAATACGCTGATATACAAGAAAAACCAAAGTTAGAAGGTAGACAAATGACAATGCTACTAGTACCAAAAAAAGATAAAAAATAATAGGAGGAAATAAATATGCCAAAAATTAAAACACATAAAGGACTAAGTAAAGTTCTAAAAGTTAGAAAAAGTGGTAAAGTAAAAATTTATTGTCCAGGAAGTCGTCATAATACTGGAAGTAAATCATCAAAATTTAATAGAAAGAATAGAAAAGGAAATAGCTTAAGTAAAGCTGATACAAACAGATTAAAGAACTTAATCTAATACAAATAAATAGGAGGAATAAACATGGCAAGAGTTAAGAATGGAGCTGTAACTAAAGCTCGTCATAAGAAAGTATTAAAAGCTGCTAAAGGTTATTTTGGTAGTAAACATAGATTATACAAATCAGCAAAAGAACAATTAATGCATTCTGGTCAATATGCTTTTAGAGATAGAAAACAAAAGAAGAGAGATTTCAGAAAATTATGGATTACAAGAATCAATGCTGCATGTCGTGAAAATGAAATTAGTTATTCTAGATTCATTGATGGCCTTTCAAAAGCAGGTGTAGAAGTAAACCGTAAAATGTTATCTGAAATAGCTATCAATGATCCAAAAGCATTTACAGAATTAGTTAAAGTTGCTAAAAAAGGATTAGAAGGAAAAGTTTCAGCTAGTAAAGTTGAAAGTACAAATGAAGTAACTATTAAAGGAGCTTCAACAACTGCAAAAAAAGAAACAACTAAGAAAGAAACAACAAAGAAAGAAGAAGTAAAAGAAGAAAAAAAGGAAACAAAAAAAGAAACTAAAAAAGTTGACTATAGTTCAATGACAGTTGCTGAACTTAAAGAAATAGCAAAAGAAAAAGGAATAGCTACTACTGGTCTTAAAAAAGCAGATTTAGTAGAAGCATTAAATAAATAAAAAAATATACATATGAGTTATTTTACTTGCCTAGTGCCCTAAGGGTGGTGAGTTTCAAGACTCGTAGAAGATAAAAACAAAAGGAGAAAAAAATATGAATACAATCGTATCAATGAGTTATTTATTAGAAGCTGGTGTTCATTTCGGACATCAAAAAAGAAGATGGAATCCAAAAATGAAGGAATACATCTATACATCAAGAGATGACATATATATTATAGATTTAACAAAAACTGTTAAAAAATTAGAAGAAGCTTATGAAGCAATGAAAAATATCGCTGAACAAGGTGGAAAAGTATTATTTGTTGGAACTAAAAAACAAGCTCAAGAAGCAGCTGAAGAATGTGCAGTAAGAACAAATAACTATTTCATGAAT
This sequence comes from Caryophanales bacterium UBA7476, assembly GCA_002477275.1. Lineage (GTDB taxonomy): Bacteria > Bacillota_I > Bacilli_A > RF39 > UBA660 > CAG-417. The sequence goes on along the minus strand of DLOU01000065.1, from coordinate 43,697 downwards.
GAAAGATGGTTAGGAGGAACACTTACTAACTTCAAAACAATTCGTTCAAGAGTTCGTAGAATGGATGAAATAGATAAGATGGAAGAAGATGGAACATTTGATCTTTTACCTAAAAAAGAAGTAATCCAAATCAAAAAAGAATATGAAAAATTAAATAAAAACTTACGTGGAATTCGTGAAATGAAAAAATTACCACAAGCATTAGTAATTGTTGATCCACGTAAAGAAGAAAATGCAATAAAAGAAGCTAAAATATTAGGAATACCTGTATTTGGTATTGTTGATACTAACTGTGATCCTGATTTAGTTGATTATGTAATTCCAGGAAATGATGATGCAGTTAGAGCTGTTAAATTAGTACTTGGAGTATTAACAAATGCTATTGCAGAAGTAAATGGAAATGAAGTATTAGATTTTATTACTGAAGATGATAAAGCAAACAAAAAAGCTCCTAAGAAAGAAGATACAAAAGAAGAAACTAAAGAAGAAGTTAAAGAAACTACTAAAGAAGAAGTAAAAGAAGAAAAGAAAGTAGCTAAAAAAGAAACTGAAAAAGTTGATTATAGCTCAAAAACAGTTGCTGAACTTAAAGAAATAGCAAAAGAAAAAGGTATTGCAACTACTGGATTAAAAAAAGCTGAAATAATTGAAGCATTAGAAAAATAATAAGGAGATATTTATGTTTAAAGCTAGTGATGTAAAAGAATTAAGAGAAATGACTGGAGCTGGAATGCTTGATTGTAAAAAAGCATTAGAAGCTTGCGAAGGGGATAAGGATAAAGCTGTTGATTGGTTAAGAGAAAAAGGAATCAGCAAAGCAGCTAAAAAAGAAGGAAGAATTGCAGCTGAAGGATTAACTGAAGGTGCAGCTAATGATAATGATGCAATTATATTTGAAGTAAACTGTGAAACAGACTTTGTTACACAAAATGATAAGTTTAAAAGCTTAATTGAAGAATTAAGAAAAGCCTTATTATTTGGTGATTGTAATTCTTATGAAGAAGCATTAGAATTTAAACTAGAAGATGGAAAAACAGTATCTGAAAAAATGATTGATGCAACTGCAACAATTGGAGAAAAAATTTCATTCAGACGTTTTGAAAAGTTAAAAAAATCAGATGATGAAGTATTTGGTGTTTACTCACATATGGGTGGTAAAATAACTTCTGTAGTAGTATTAAAAGGTGCTGATAGAGACGTAGCAAAGGATGTAGCAATGCATATAGCTGCAATGTCTCCAGTATGTGTATCTAGAGAAGAAGTGCCAGCTGAAATGTTAGAACATGAAAAAACAGTAATTAAAGAACAAGTAATGAACGAAGGAAAACCAGCTGATATAGCAGAAAAAATGGTTAACGGACGTATCAATAAATATTACAAAGAAATTTGTTTAAATGAACAAGAATTCATTAAAGATTCAAGCATGAACGTACAAACATATGTTAAAAATAACGGTGGAGAAATCGTTAGATTTGTAAGATTCGGTGTAGGTGAAGGAATCGAAAAGAAAGAAGAAAACTTTGCTGAAGAAGTAATGAACCAAATTAATCAAGCTGCATAATAAAAGAACCAATTGGTTCTTTTTATTTCCACAACAGGGGGGTATCATGAAAAAAAACAATTTAATAACACTACTGAAAATAATAAAAGATAATAGAGAAATATTAGAAAAACAAGAATTAGAATTAGATTTAAATGAATTATTAAAATTATCAGAAAAAGAAATAGAGGAAATTTTAAAAATTAAAAATATTAAAGAAAAACTTTGGAAACTAATTCTTATTACAGATAATTCTAATATATCAAATGAAAGAAAAGAAAAGTTTTTTTCTTTGTTAAAAATTAAAGATATAACTACGGAAGAATTCTTTAATATATATAATAGTTTAAAAGAAATTAATCCCAAAATAAGAAAAGAAGAAGATTATGATAAATATATATTAAAATTAAAAAGAATACTGCAACAATCAAAAGAAGATTTTACATTAAAATACTCAGTTAAAGCATTATCAAATTTTGAAGTGTTTATTAGTCATGAATGTGATATGATAATTGACTATATCTTATTTTCTAAAGAAAAGCATCAAGCACTATATGGCTATTTAATGACCGTATATCCCAATATAATGAAGAATGATAAGAAAATAGATATACTTAGAATAATAACATCTACAACTACAAAAGAACAAGCTGAAAACACATTAAAAACTGCAAACAATAAGGATACACAAAAACACAAGTTTTATCTTGATATATTAGAAAAAATAAGTAGAGCATATGGAAAATATCAATCTATGTATGGTTATTTAGCATCAACAGAATTAAAAATTTTAAACAATAAATATTTCTTATATATGCTTGATTTAATAACTACATCCAAAGAAGATTTTCAAGCAGAAACAATGTATAGATTATTACAAACAGATATGGTATATAGAAAAGACTGTATAGAACTTCTTGAAATAATTAAAGGTGCAAAAAGTAAGTATCATGCATCAAGTACATATAAACTAATAAATGATATATGTTTTATAAATAGAAAAAAAGCATTAGAGACTTTAACAATAATTAATACAGACGCAGAAAATAAAAATCAAGTATTATATTCTTGTCAAATGATAAAAGCACTAAATGAATTAGGAATAAATGATTCAAACTTAGAAAAAGCAGTTTTATTGTTTGTTAAAGAAAATGATGTAGATAAATTAAAATGTATGTATGAATTAGTAGAAATCTATCCAAGAATACCACAAACAGTTTTTATAAGAATATTAAAGATGATGAGTAAATGTCAATCAAAAGAAGAAGCTTATAAAATTCTTAAAGTTGCAACAGATGATGCATTACTTAATGAAGATGACTACTACAATAAAGTAAAAACAAGTTTAAAAGAACAAAAAGAAGATTATGTAGAAATACCACTTGAAGAAATAATGAATATTAATATAGATGAGTTAATTGAAGCGTTAAATAGTTGTAAAGAAAAAGAGGTTTATGAAGTAACCAACATAAAAGTAAAAAAACATAAATTAAATATTAATAAAATTAGGTAAAAAAAGAAGATATAAATAAAAATATCTTCTTTTTTGTTTAAGATATTTAAAAAAATATCATAATGTTATATAATAAGTATATAAGATGGAGGAATATGTATGGCAAAGTATGAAGTAACAGTAGGAGCTGAAAAATTAAATCCAAAAAAGAAAAGAGTATGGACAAAAGTAATATTTTCATTAATATTTGGAATTTTATTAGGAGGAGCAGGAGTATATTACTATTATAATTATTACTTAGATAAAACTCCAAAAAAAGAGAACAAGAAAGATAAAACAGAAGTAGTAGAAAAAAAAGAAGAAATAAAAGAAGAAAAACTTAGTACAAGTAGTTATATAGTAAAAAGATTAATGAATGGAATCCACTATACAGATGGAAGCATAAATGAAAAAACTTTATATATAGAGGATAAGACAAACGCTAAAGATTTAGACTCAGATTATTTAGATAACTTACTATTATTAGAAGCATTTAGAACAAAAAATAATTTTGTAAATGAAGTAACTATAAAAGATTTAGAAACAGCTCGTAAAAACTTATTTGGAGCAAATTATGAAATAATTATACCTACGGATAAAGAAGTAGGAACTTGCCCAACATTTAAATATGATGTATCAACTAGAACATATACAAAATCTAATACTGAATGTAGTTTAACCAGTGATATTGAAATACAATATGTAACAACAAGTGCAACAATTAAAGAAAAAGAATATATAACAATATATGAAAAAGTAGCCTTCTTAGAAGAAGATAAAGTATATAAGAAAATAGATGGTTCAAACAATTTAACTGAAGAAATTGAAGTAAAGAATTCAGATAATTTTAATATTAAAGATTATACAAAAAGTTTAAATGAATATAAGTATAACTTTAAATATGATGAAGATACAGATAATTATATTTTTGAAAGTATAGAATTAATAAAATAAAAAACGTTTCAATCGAAACGCTTTTTATTTTACAATTCTAATTGTTTCTATTACTGGTTGATTTTCTTTTAAAACAGTACCATTATCATCTTCAACTTTAGCACTTTCTGCAATTTTATCAACAACATCCATACCAGAAGTAACATGACCAAACGCAGCATATTGTCCATCTAAGAAAGTACTATCTTGATGAACTATGAAGAATTGACTTGAAGCACTATTAGGCTCACTACTTCTTGCCATTGAAATAACTCCACGAGTATGAGAAATATTATTAACAACACCATTACTTGAAAATTCGCCTTTTATATTTTCTTTACTTCCACCAGTACCATTACCAAGTGGATCTCCACCTTGAATCATAAATCCCTCAATTATTCTATGAAAAGTAAGACCATCATAAAATTTATCATTTACCAAATTTACAAAATTAGTAACAGTAATAGGAGCAGTATCAGCGTCTAACTCAAGTTTAATAGTACCAAAGTCTTTAACAACTATTTCAGCATTAACTTTACCACTTAACATATCACTATCCTCCTTTTCACTATCACACCCTGTTATAATAAAACAAGATAAGATAATAAACAAAAATAAAAAAATCTTTTTCTTCATAACAAATATCCTTTCCATAATAAAAATAACATAAATATGAATAAAATTCAATCTTTACAAAAACATAAAATGGTTTATAATATGATGTACCTAAGGGGTGATTCAATGGTTTTAGATTATGAATATGTAATTACTAAAAAAAACAATACTTCCACTTTAAAAAAATATATTAATACATTAAAACTAAAAAATCCTTCTATTTATATTAAGCAATTCACTTTTGGAGAATATACAATTTTTAGAATGTATAAAGATCTCGAAACTTATAATAGCCATAATAGGTATAACATAGAAGAAAATAGGGATTTATTTTTAGAGTTAGAATGTAAAGATATTACATCAATAAAAAGTGAGATTGTAAAAGAAGTTATCTCAAAGATTGATTTAGAGGGAATTGTTGATAAAGATCAGATTATGCTTAATGAAGATTTTAGTTCATCTTGCTTGGATAAAGATTTATCATTTATAATTCTTGATAAAAAAAATAAGAAAGTATATTTAGGATTAATGAGAGATAATCAAAATGTATATTATTTAAAAAATAGAGATGAAGATAGCTATTTGCTAACTAATAGTGAATATATAAAAACTAGATTCAATCCTTATCCTTATCTAAAAGGTGAATTAAATCCTTCTTCTTATGAAATAGAAATTCTTAATGAACTAAACACTATATATGAAATTGATTCTGATAATTATTTTGTTCATAAAATCTTAAAAAAAGTTCCTGAAGAAAAAACTAGTAATATTGAACCTTCTTCTGAAAACATAAAAAATAATTCAGTAATAAATGATATGAATGAAGAAAATAATAATAAACTTAATGCTAATAACAATACACCTAGTAACGCAGTTCTTAGAATGGGAAATTTTTTAGATGATAAAGTATATACTCTTGATCCATCTGTTAACAGGGAAAAAGAAATTGAGTTACTACAAAAGTATTTATTAATTCCAAATATGGGAGTTATCTTAGTTGGAAAAACTGGAGTAGGTAAAACAGCAATTGTTGAAGGTTTAGCATATAGAATAAAGGGAAATAATGTTTGCGATAGTTTAAAAAATAAAAAAATATTTCATGTTAGCTTATCTAGTTTAGTAGGTGGTACTAGATTTAGAGGAGATTTAGAACAAAAAGTAGATAATCTTTGCAAATATTTGGAACAAAATCAAAATATAATTCTTTTCCTTGATGAAATACATGGAACAATAGGTTCAGATAAATTTGATTCACAGTCAATTGGTATTAGTGAAATATTAAAACCATATATATCAGATGGATCAATAAAAGTAATAGGTTGTACTACTGATGAAGAATTTGATATTTTAAAATATGATTCTGCATTTCTTGGAAGATTTAATATCCTTGATGTAGAAGAATTAGAAATGAAAAAACTAAAGGATATTTTATTAAAAAATCTTTACTTTAATTCTTTTAATATAAACATAGATATGACAGATGATGAGGTAGATAGACTTCTTGACATAATAATAAAACTTTCTTCAAGAAGACCTAAACATGTATATGTTAAAAATAATAATCCTAAAAGTTCAATAAATATTTTAAATTATTGTTTTGCTAATATACTTTATCATAATAAAAAAAGTGCAAGTTTTGAAGATTTTATTGAAGGGATAAAAGATAATCAAAGTTTAAATATTACTGAATTTGATATGCCTATGCTTGGAACATATGCTAAAGAAGAAGAAAAAGGAAAAATAATTAAGTTAACTAAAAATAACTTGTTATAAATATAACTTTATAGTAAAATGATTTAAAAGGAGAATTTAAATGGAAGACGAAATTATAAAAGAAACAAAAGAAAAAATGGAAAAGACAATAGAAAGTCTTAACAAAAAAATGGCAACAGTTAGAGCAGGAAGAGCTAATCCCTCAAGTTTAGACGGTGTACAAGCTGAATATTATGGAGTTCCTACACCACTTAAGCAACTTGCAATAATATCTGTACCAGAAGGAAATCAATTACTAATTAAACCATTTGATAAAAGTAGTTTAGGAGCAATTGAAAAAGCAATACTTGCTTCAAATTTAGGATATAATCCAACAAATGATGGAGAGACAATTAGAATAATCGTACCAGCACTTACTGAAGAAAGAAGAAAAGAATTAACAAAACAAGTTAAAGCTTTGGCTGAAGATGCAAAAGTATCAATTAGAAATATAAGACATGAAGCTTTAGATGATGCTAAAGATTTAGAATTACCAGAAGATGTAGAAAAAGGTGTAGAAAATAAAATTCAAGAACTAGTTAATACTTATAATAAAAAAGTAGAAGAAGAATTAAAAAATAAAGAGCAAGAATTATTAACAGTTTAATTTGTAAAATAATGACAAAAAAAGACATATAAATTACTAGAGGTGATTTATATGTTTTTTCATGTGGTTGAATTAGTACACAATTTGTTTTTTACAGGTAGTTATTCTAATGGAGTTTTTCCAGATCCACTTTCAAAAGAAGAAGAAGAAATATGCATAAAAAATATGTTAAAAGGAGATAAAGATTCAAGAAATAAACTAATTGAACANNAACATAATTTAAGATTAGTTGCTCATATAGTAAAGAAGTTTGATTTTAAAGAAAAAGATCAAGATGATTTAATAAGTATAGGAACAATAGGATTAATAAAAGGCGTTGACTCATATAAAGATGAAAAAAATGTAAAACTAACTACTTATTGTGCAAGATGTATAGAAAATGAAATATTAATGTATTTTAGATCAAATAATAAAAATAATAAAAACATAAGTTTAAATGATGCTATAGGATATGATAAAGATGGAAATGAAATAGAAGTTCTTGATGTAATAAAAACAACAAAAGAAGATTTTTTTGAAGAAGTTGCCCTTAAAGATGATATTAAATTACTAAAAAAATATATGAAAGAATTATCTCCAAGAGAGAAAGATATATTAATAAGAAGATATGGATTATTAGGCGAAGAAGAAACACAAAAGACAATTGCTAAAAAACTAAATATATCAAGAAGTTATGTTTCAAGAATAGAAAAAAGAGCACTAACAAAGATTTTAAAAGAATTTATAAAAAATAATAAAGTAGATTAGATTGTAATTTTTAATAATTTCGTTCATATAATTTCATAGGTGATTATAATGAGTATAGAAGATTATAGAAATGAAAGAAAACTAAATAGTAAAATAATTAATAATAATTCAAAGAAAATAATAACAAGATTTATAAACAAACTACTTATAAGTATAATCATTTTATTATCTTGTCTTATAGTAAATAAGAAGAATCCAACTTTCATGAACAAAGTAAAAAAATATATTTTTGAAGAAAATATTAATTTTACAAAATTTAAAAAGGCGTATAATAAATATTTTGGTAAATATATCGGAGAAGAAAATAGTGTAGAAGAAGTATTTACAGAAAAACTTGAGTATAAAAGTAAATCATTATATAAAGATGGAGTAAAACTAGAAGTAAATGATGGATACTTAATTCCATCATTAGAATCAGGAATTGTAACCTATATGGGAGAAAAAGAAGAATATGGATATACTATAATAATTGAGCAAGTAAATGGAATAAATGTATGGTATTCAAATATAAACCCAAAAGATATTAAAATGTATGACTATATAAAAAAGGGTGACCTAATAGGAGAAAGTAAAGGAAAAGAATTATTTCTTTTATTTGAAGAAAAAGGTAAGTTTTTAGATTATAAAAAATATATTTAAAATATATATACATCCAAGTTTATATATATTTATGTTTTTATCAATTCTCATTGGTTACTTTGAACAATTTATATTTGTGTTTACTTTGATATTTTTTCATGAATTAGGACACTTTGAAACAGCAAGATTATTTAAGTATAAAATAGATAAGATATATTTATATCCAACAGGGGGTATTTCCAAATTTACAAGTACAATTAATCAAACCTTTATAAAAGAGTTATTAGTATTAATAAATGGACCATTATTTCAAATAATAACATATTTACTTATTAAAAAAATCTATCCATATGAACGATCATTAGTATTTTTAAAGAACGTTCATTATAGTATACTTATATTTAATCTACTACCAATATATCCACTTGACGGAGGAAAACTACTTAATTTATTTTTAAATAAGATATTCTCATTTAGAAAAAGCTTTAATTATACAATTTATATATCATATCTTGTAATTATTATATTTATATTAAAAATACCATTTAATTTTAAAATAAACTATTTCTTTATGACTTTGTTCCTCTTATATAAAACAACAGAGGAGTATAAAAAAAGAAATTATTATTTTGATAAATTTGTATTAGAAAGATACCTATATAGTTTCAATATAGATAAAATATGTGTAGTAGACTCAATTAGAGATTTTAAAAAATATTATAAACATATAATAAAAAGTAATAATAAGATTATTTTAGAAAGAGAAGCTTTAAAAGAAAAATATGAAAATTAAAAGACATCATTTTTGATGTCTTATATTTTTTTTCTAATACTACCAAGAAGTGGTGTAAGAAGTATTAACAAATAATAAATAAATTGTCTTAAATTAAAAGAATTACCAAAAACAACATTAAAAATAATAAATATAAACATGAATATTAAACCTATTTTTAATCCTTCAATAAAACCTAGTTTTATACCTCTAGAAACACTTTTCCCATTAAAATATAAAATAATAAAAATAAATACAAACTCCAAATAATTATATATATTTTCACTAATAATATTAAAGTATGATAATAAAGATAAGAATAAAGTAATAATAATAGATTCAATTATAATAAAAAGAATACGTCTAATATAATTTTTCATAAACACCTCTCTTTAAATAATATGATATGTATAAAAAAATATACTATAAACCTATATAATAATAGGTGATTTTATGGTAACAGTTGTTTTAATTTCAAGAACAATAATTGGTTTTATTGAGCTTATTTTAGTAAAGGTATTAACTAGTAAAAACAAATTAAAAGATTTGGATAAATATATTATTTTCTTTACCATAATATTAATTAATAGTAGTATTTTAAATTATAAAGATAATATTTTGATATATGAAGTACCAATAATATCTATAATATTATTAAGAGAATTACTATTAATAATTTATAATGAAAATAAGAGAGTGAAAAACTTATTTGAAAAAGATCCAACATTGATAGTAAAAAATGGAAAAGTAATATATAAAAATTTATTAAATAAAAAATATAGTTTAAATAGTTTAATAGAAAAACTAAAAGATAAAGGATATTCAAATATAGAAAAATTAAAATATGTTTTTATAGAAGATGATAATATTTTTGTTATTGAAAATGATGAAAAAAATAAGGAAGAACCAGTAATAATAGATAATAAAATTAATAATAATGCTTTAAAAAGTTTAAATATCAACAAGCAAACTATAGAAAGTATACTATTAAAAGAGAATATAGATATAAAAGATATAGTGTATGGAGTATATAAAAATAAAAAGCTATATATAATAAGAAACAGCCTACAAAAATAGACAAAAAAAGATGGTAAAAAAATATATATTTATATTGGTGAAGAATATGACAAAAAAACTATCTGCAGTTTTATTAATATTATCTATAATCTATTTATTAATTCCTGAAACACAAGAAAAAAAAGAAAAAATTAATGATGAGGAAATAAGAGGAATATTTGTTTCGTATATTGAATTAAAAGAATATATTGGTGGAAAAAGTAAAGAAGAAAGTGAGAGTAATATCAAATATATTATTAAAAATATAAAGGAGGAAAAGTTAAATACTATTTATTTACAAGTAAGAAGTCACATGGATTCTATATATGAATCTGAAATATTTCCACCAAGTAAAAATATTATTTTAAAAGATGGAACAAATTACGATGTTTTAAAAAAATTTATAGAAGAAGGAAAAAAAGAAAATATAGATATCTATGCATGGATAAATCCATATAGAATTGGAAATAATATAGATGAAAATAGTAAATACTATGAAAGAGTAAAAAATGATATTAAATTATCAAATGGTAATTATTACTTAAATCCAGCAAGTAAAAAAAGTACAGATCTAATAATAGATGGAGTTGAAGAAATAGTAAAAAAATATTCTGTAAAAGGAATATTATTTGATGATTATTTTTATCCAGACACAGAAATAGATGTAGATAATTATAATAATTCAGAAAAAAACATTTCAATAGAAGAATACAGATTAAATAATGTTAGCAATATGGTCCTTGAAGTAAATAAAAAAATTAAAAGTATAAATAAAAATATATTATTTGGAATAAGTCCTGATGGAAACATAGAAAATAATTATAATAAAGAGTTTGCAGATGTCAAGAAATGGACTCAGAGTGATACATATATTGATTTTATAATGCCACAAATATATTATGGCTTCGAAAATGAAACAAAACCTTTTGAAAATGTTTTAAATGAATGGAACAACATGATAAATAAAGATAAAGTAAATTTTCAAGTTGCATTAGCATTTTACAAAACTGGAAAAGAAGATACGTATGCAAAAAGCGGAAAAGAAGAATGGTTAAATAATAATGATATTATAAAAAGAGAAGTATTAAAAATAAGAGAAAAAAACTATTGTGAAGGATTTAGTTTATTTAGATATGATAATTTATTTAATGAAGAAGTAATGAATGAAGTAACTAAAAAAGAAAGATTAAATTTAAAAGAAATAATGTAAATTGTAAAAAATATATGTTGTTAATATTTTAAATAAGCATTATAATTAGTAATATAGAGTAGGTGAGAATATGAATAAGAAAGGGTTTACATTAATTGAACTAATTGCAACGATTACAATACTTTCTATAATAATGGCAGTAGCAATACCCAATGTACTTAGTGTAACTAGGAAAAACAAAAACCAAACATATATAAATGATGCAAGAAAATTAGTAACACTTGCAAAATATAGATTTGAAAGTGATGCTACTATAGTTAGGCCAAATGGATCGACTTGTGTAATAATAAAAATGGGCAGTTTAGATAAGAGCGAATTACAAAAGACACCAGAAAATGGTACATATGATTTTGATAATAGTTATGTAAAAATAACATATGATTCTGTTAATTTAAAATATGTTTACGAAGTACAACTTTTAGAATTTATTAACGGAGAAACAAAAGTAAAAGGTGTACCTTTAACACCATATAGTCAATTAGTAGAAATAAGTGCAAAAAATAATATGGTTAAGACAGCAAATGGACCAAATAGTGGGGGATTTAAAGAGATTGAATACCAGGGTTGCATTACAGATACAGATTAAAATATTTTACATATCAATTGTAAAGAAAATAAAAAAAATGGAAAAATATTTACTTAAAAAAAAAAAAATGTTAATATGTTATTGTAGAGGAGGATTGAAAAATGAATAAGAAAGGGTTTACATTAATAGAATTACTGGCAGTAATTGTTATTTTAGGTATATTAATGATGACAGCAATACCAGCAGTAACACGTGCAATTGCTAAATCAAGAAGAAATACATTCTGGCAAAATATGAAAAGTTATGCTAAATCAGCAGCAACACCATTTTTAGACGGGGAATATAGCCAAGCTGACGGTACATCATGCCCATATCCTGGTAAAGGAGAATATGTTGTAATAAGATTACTAAAGGATGAAAACACAGCAAATATTGAACTTGAACAAGGAGATCCTTTTAAAAGTTCATTTAAATCAAAATATGATACATCAGGAAATTGCCAACCAACAATTATTGTCGCTAATTTAGGAACAAATACAGCTGGTGCTGAAACAAGTGATAATTTACAATGGTTTGTAGCTGGAAAAGATGCTGCAGGAAATGGAATAAATGTGTTTACAAATATTAATAACCTTGAATTAGGTTCAGTTAAAACAGGAATAAAGACTTGTGAAGTTGCTGCAGTAGGTAGTGGAAATAGTTTACAAGCTAGTGGAAATACATTAGTTTCAGGCAGTGGTATTACATGGAAAGCTGATTGTACAGGAAATTAATAATTTTAAAAATAATTATAGGAGAATAAAATGAAAAAAATAGGTAAAAAAGGATTTACATTAATTGAATTACTAGCTGTTATAGTAATTTTAGGTATATTAATGATGACAGCTATTCCAGCAGTAACAAGAGCTATTGCAAAATCAAGAAGAAATACATTCTGGCAAAATATGAAAAGTTATGCCAAATCAGCAGCAACACCATTTCTAGATGGAGAATATAATAGTTCAAAAGGATTTGGTTCATGTGCATATCCTGGTAAAGGAGAATATGTTGTGATAAGACTGTTAAAGAACACAAATACAGCTAATATTGAACTTGAACAAGGAGATCCATTTAAAAGCTCATTTAAAGCAAATTATTATACAAGTAGTGATACAGATTGGGCAAATTGCCAACCAACAATTATTGTTGCTAATTTAGGAAAAAATGCAACTGAAACAACAGCTGAAACAAGCGATAATTTACAATGGTTTGTAGCTGGAGTGGATAAAGCTGGAAATGGGATTAATTCATTTGTTAATATTAATAAACTAGAATTAGGTTCAGTTAAAACAGGTATTAAAACTTGTTCAGTACCTGCTGTTGGAGATGACAAAACTATATCTTTAGATAATGTTTCAGTATCATATAAAGATACATGTACAAGCAATTAAGATGTGTAGTCACATCTTTTTTTCTTTATAAAAAAATGATATGATAAGTTTGTATAGAGGTGAAATTATGCTACTTATAGGTTCACATGTAAATTATAATTCAAAAGAACAATTATTAGGTGCAACTCGTGATGCAATATCTTTTGGTGCAACCACATTTATGTTTTATACAGGTGCTCCACAAAATACAGTGAGAACAAATATAGATGAAGAATTAACTAGAAAATCATGGGATTTAATGAAAGAAAAAGGTATTGATATAAATAAAGTAATAGTCCATGCTCCATATATAATTAATTTAGCAAATACAGAAAAACTAGAATTTGGAATTGATTTTTTAAAGAAAGAATTAAAAAGAGTAGAAATACTTGGAATAAAGTATATGGTTTTACATCCAGGAAGTCATGTTGGTTTAGGACGAGAAGTTGGACTAAATAATATTATTAAAGGCTTAAACGAAGTATTAAAAGATAGTAATGTTACAATACTTTTAGAGACTATGGCTGGAAAAGGAACAGAACTTGGAACTAGTGTTGATGAAATAAAGTATTTGATAGATAATACAATATATAATGATAAAATAGGTATATGCCTTGATACATGTCACTTAAATGATGCTGGATATAATATGAATGATTTTGACAAACTATTAGATGAAATAGATGAGAAAATAGGACTAAAGTATGTAGGATGTATTCACATAAATGATAGTAAAAACGAGATAAACAGTCACAAAGATAGACATGAGAATATTGGATATGGAACAATAGGTTTTAAAACTTTAATAGATATAATTTATAATAAAAGATTAGAGAATATACCTAAAATATTAGAGACACCATATATTGATAAAAAGCCACCATATAAAGAAGAAATAGAAAATATAAAATTAAAAGAATTTAAAAACAAAGTAAAATAACAGTATCAATCAAGATACTGTTTTATTATTTTTAAATATAAATTTTTAATATCATTACATGTTTTATTATTTATTTTTTTGGACATAATATTAAAAACATCAGAATAATTTTTATTATATAAATCTTCCCAATATTCCTTAGCAAGTTCAGTCAAAAAAGAACTTTCTTCATAATTGACATTTATATTATTATTATTCAAGAAATGCATAGTAGTATTACTATCTAATTTAGAAATATTACCTTTAATTAAATTATAGTACATAGCGCCTCCTAAAAAAAATATATGAATTTTAAGTAGAAATATGAGAAAAGAAAGAAGGAAAAGAATGAAAGGTTACAAAAATATAATTAATAATAGAATTAAAAAATATATCATAATTGCTATTTTCTTGTTTTTACTACTAATAATAAGAACATTTAATGTGATGATAATAAATCATAATAAGTATAAAAAAATAATTAAAAATTTATCTTATGATATTGTTGAAAAGGATATATCTCCAAGAGGAAGAATATATGATAGAAACTATAATATTATCGTTGATAATATAGCTATAAATTCAATTTATTACAAAAAAAATAAAAAAATGTCTAAAAATGATGAATTAAAACTTTCTGATAGAATATCAAAAAAAATTAATTTAGAGAATATAGATATTACTGAAGAAATAAAAAAAGATTATTATATAATAAAATATAAAGAAAAAGTAGAGAAAAAAATAACAGAAGATGAATATAGAAAGAAAGAAGAAAGAAAAATTTCCTCAAAAGAACTTGATGAGTTAAAGAAAAAAAGAATTACAAGCGAAGAACTAAATGAATTAACGGAAGAAGAGAAAAAATCATCATACTTATATTATTTAATGAATAAGGGATATAGTTATGATGAAAAACTAATAAAATATAAAGATTTAACAGAAGAAGAATATAATTATTTTTCTCTTAACGAAGATAAACTAGGTGGTTTTTACATAAAAAAAACTTGGGAAAGAACATATCCATATGGTGATACTTTTAAAAGCATCCTTGGGACTGTTTCAACAGGTACACAAGGAATACCACTAGAATACAAAGAAGAATATCTAAAAAAAGGATATAGTTTAGATGATAGAGTAGGACTTAGTTTTATTGAAAAAGAATATGATGAATTACTTCGAGGAACAAAAAGTAAATATAAAGTTAAAAATAGTTATGAAAAAGAATTAATTAAAGAAGGAAATAGAGGAAAAGATATTGTTTTAACAATTGACATTAATTTACAAAAAGATATAGAAGAAATCTTGGCAAATGAAGTGTTAAATGCTAAAAATGAGCCTAATACAAAGTATTATGATCATAGTTTTGTAATTATAGAAGATCCAAATACTGGTGAAGTTCTTGCAATGGCAGGAAAAAGGGCAATACTTGAAAATGGAAAGTACAAAATAGTAGATTATACACCAGCTATACTTACCTCACCAATGACACCAGGAAGTGTAGTAAAAGCTGCTTCAATGCTTGTGGGTTACAATGAAGGAGCAATAAAAATCGGTGAATATATGCAAGACGAATGTGTCAAGATAAAATCAACACCTAAAAAATGCTCTTGGAGAACATTAGGTTACATAAACGATATAGATGCATTAGCACTATCAAGTAATGTATATCAATTTAAAACAGCAATTAGAGTAGCAGGGGCATCTTATTCCTATAATATGCCATTTGTAATAAATAATAATGCATTTGAAAAATATAGAAAAATGTATAGATCATTTGGTCTAGGAGTTAAAACAGAGATAGATCTTCCAATTGAAAGTAGCGGTTATACAAGTGATGACGAAACATCAGGACTATTACTAGATTACGTTATGGGCCAATTTGAAACATATACACCAGTTCAGCTATCACAGTACATATCAACAATAGCAAATGGTGGAACAAGACTTAAAACACATCTTTTAAAAGAAATACATGCATCAAGTGAAAATGATAATATTGGAGCTTTAATTAAAGAAATAAAACCTACAACACTTAATAAAATAGAAACAAAAGAAGAATATTTTAATAGAGTAAAAGAAGGCCTCCATGCAGTTACAACAGCAAGCAATGGATTAGGAAGAAACTATATC
This sequence comes from Caryophanales bacterium UBA7476, assembly GCA_002477275.1. Taxonomy (GTDB): domain Bacteria; phylum Bacillota_I; class Bacilli_A; order RF39; family UBA660; genus CAG-417. The sequence continues at coordinate 27,410 of DLOU01000065.1, read as the reverse complement.
GACATAACTCATGATCCATCTGGAAAAACTGGTACATCTCAGAGTTTTATTGATACTGACTTAGATGGAAAAATTGATACAGAAACAATATCAACAGCATTTATAGGTTATGCACCAACACAAAACCCAACAGTAACATTTACAGTTACTTCACCAGATTCATCCTTTCCAAATAATTATTCAAATTTTGCTAGCCTTGTAAATTTACATATAACAAAGAAAATATCAAATAAATACTATGAATATTATAATTAATTTTTATTGCTTTCTACAAGATACTCAGTTATAATAAAAGTATAATAAAGGGTGTTGAAAATGAAAAGAAAGAAAGCAAATATCATATGTATAATAGCTATAATATTATTACTGGGTGTAACATTTAGTTATCAAAAATTAGCTATTAATAACTTAACTATTGATATGAAAAATGTTGATATAGAGTCAACATATATTTTAGTATTTGTAATTTCAGCTTTTCTAATTTTTTTATCACTTCTTCTATATCTTTTTATTGACAGATATCAAAGTTTATCAATAAAAAATCAAATAAAAGCAGAAAAAGTACAAAATCCAATAAATAATTTTAGTGAATTAGAATTTACAAAAGAAGTATTTGATTTATATCTAAAAGCAAAGAAAAGCTATGTAGAAAGAAAGAAAAGTATATTAAAAGATTTACTATCAGATGAATTATACAAAGTATATGAATTGAAAATAGAAAAAGAAGAATCAGAAGGTGTAAGAAACAACATTGAAAATTTAAAAATGAAAGATATAAAAATACTAAGTGTAAAAGATAATATTAATTATTATGAACTTAGTGTAAAGGCTCACGTTTCTTATAGAAATTATTATACAAATAGTGATAATTTTATTGTAAAAGGAGACGCATCAAAAGATAGAGAAGAAAATATAATTTTATCAATAATAAAAAATAAGAAAATAAAAGAAATAAAGAATTGTCCAAATTGTTATCATACAATAACAAATTATGAAAGTAACAAGTGTGAATTCTGTAATTCAATAATAGTAACATCAAGTGATGCATTAAAACTTAATAGAGAAGAGAAGGTGAAAAAATAATGATAGTAGTAGTAGCCATATTATTAGCATTTATTTTTTGTACCATTGCTCTATATATTGGATTAATGAATTTATCATCATACATAATGATGATATGCTTGATGGTTATATTTTATATTTTAAGAATATATAATGATGCTAAATTTAGAAATAGTAATAGAGAAAGAAAGTTAAGAAAAATGTTTAAAGATTGGAAACAAGAAGAAAATTTAACTACATATATCTTTAACAAATATACATACATAATTAAATCTCAAAGTTATAACTGTTTAAATGAAATAAAGGACAAAGTAACACCTGATATTTATGAAGAAATATCTAAAGATGCAGAAGCACTAAAAGTTATACATCATAAAAATGTATTAAGTGGTTTTGAACTTGTTGATTTAGAATTGACAGTATTAGACAAGTACTATGTTGAATTTATAATAACTTATAAATGCTACGATTATACCCTTAATAGAAAAGATAAGATTATAAGAGGAAATGATAAAGAAAAACGAGAATATCAATATAAAATTGGGTTTGATAGAGATCAAAACAAAAATATGATACTTTCATGTAACGAGATTCTTTATCAAAAATAACAAGTGTATAAATATAAAATTATAGAAAATAATAATAATATATTATTGTTTTCTATTTTTTATGTTATAATAAAATAGAAAGTAGGAGAATATATATGAAACATTATAAGAAAATATTATTAATTATTATTACTTTTATTCTTGCATTTAGTACCAGTGTTTTTGCTAAAGAAGTAGATGTTAAACTTACTAATGCAAAAATTGTTGAAAAAAGTGGAAATGCTGTGGCAGAAGATCCATCTTTTAATAGTGATAGTATAAATGCCAATATTACTTTTACTGAAGAAGATGATTTTGTGACATATGAATTGACAATAAAAAATTTAGATGAAGATAAATGGAAAATAAATTCTATAGAAGATAATAACGAAAATAATAATTTACAAATTGAATATAACTTTGATGAAGATTACATTGAAAAAAATAATACTGGAAAAGTAAAAATTAAATTAATATACAAAGATAAACTTGTAAATACTGATAGCATTTCAATTGATAATTTAAAAATAACTCTTAATTTAGTTAATGATAGTGATGAAAAATCAAGTATCGTAATTAATAACCCAACTACACATGATGGAATAATTAAATACTTAGTTTTACTAATAGTAGCTACTACATCACTATATTGTATTAAATCAAGAAAAAGATTAAAAAGATTAAAAATTGGAAACCTACTTCTATTAATATCTATATTTATGTCACCATTTATGATATTTGCAAATGAAAAATATCAAATTAATATTAATTTTAATTCACTTATTTTAAAAAGTGAAATGCTTCCATATGAAGTAAGTTTTGATTCAGATGGAGGAAATAATATTGAATCCAAAACTTTAAAATATGGTGATAAATTAGGAAACCTTCCAGCTGCAGAGAAAACAGGTTACACATTTAATGGATGGAAAGATAGTTCAGGAAATAGTGTAGATGAAGAAACTATTGTAACTGATGAATTAGAATTAAAAGCAGATTATTCTATAATAGAATATAATATTACATATAATTTGAATAAAGGCAATGTAAATAATCCTAAAACCTATACAGTAGAAGATGAAATAACATTAAATAATCCAACAAGAGCAGGATATACATTTACTGGCTGGACAGGATCAAACGGTGAGACAAACGAAACATTAGTAACAATTGAAAAAGGAACAACAGGAAATAAAGAGTTTACAGCTAATTTTACAGCAAATGAGAATACACCATATAAAGTTATTCATAAATATCAAAAAGTAGATGGTGTAAACTATGAAGAAGAAATAGAAGAATTAGTTGGAACATCGGATGAAGAAGTAACACCAAATGTAAAAACAAAAACAGGATTTACATCACCAACTGAAGAAACAATAACAATAAAAGCAGATGGTACTAGTGAATTAACATATGAGTATATTAGAAATAAATATACATTGAGTTTTTCAGATAAAACATATATTGATTTAGACAATAGTTCATCAGAAGGAATTTATTACTATGATACAAGCTTGAATATTAAAGCTAAAGATAAAACAGGATATACTTTTGTCGGCTGGAGTAATGGTGCAAGTGCACAAAATTATAAGTTTAATATTAGTAGGAATCTAACTTTAGAACCAGTTTATAGAGCCAATACTGATACACCATATAAAGTAATACATAAGCAAATGGGATTAGATGGAATTACATATACAGTAAAAGATACACAAAATAAAACAGGTACAACAGATTCTGAAGTAACTCCAGCAGTAAATACTTATGAGGGGTTTACATCACCAACTGAAAAGACAGTTACAATAAAAGCAGATGGAACTTTAGAAGTAGAATATTTATATACAAGAAATAAATATAGTCTAACTATTGAAGATAGTAGTAATGTTGATTTAACACATGAAAATGGTGAATACTACTATGGAACAGAAATAACTATTGAAGCAAAAGATAAAGAAGGTTATAAATTTGAAAAATGGTCAACTGGAGAAACCAACAAAAAAATAACTATGACATTAAGAAATAATACAACAATTAAACCAATTTATAGTGCAAAAACATATAAAATAGTATTTAATTCAAATAATGGAACAGGATCAATGTCAGACCAAGAATTAACATATGATAAAGAAGAAAAAATAAAAAAGAATGAATTTACAAAATCAGGTTACAGATTTAAAAACTGGAATACAAAAGAAAATGGAACAGGAACAACATATAGCAACGAAGAAAGCGTTAAAAATATTACAACCGATGAAAGTATTACATTATATGCACAATGGGAAGAAGCAGGTGTTTGTATAAGAGCAAAAAATCTTCATACAGAAGAATGTACAAATAATAGTAATGCAAATGAGTACTGTGCTGTTAGTGGATACAAAACTGGAGGAAAAAAAGAAACAACAACAATTACATATGGTAGTTTAGGAAATGATGGTGTATTGAAAACTGGAGATGCATTTGACTGTGATGTAGATGGAAGTGGAACATACGATGAAGATGAAAGATTTTACTATATTACTGATTTGGATAGCCAGACAGCAGTATTAATATATTATTCTAATGTTATAAATGGAGAACCTGATAATACTACAGGAGTTAAAAATGCTAATAATACAAAAGAAGGTCCATCAGAAGGATATAAACAATTACCATCAACAACAGAGTGGAAAAATGTTAGTTTAAAAAATCCTTCCAGAACAATTCTAAATGAATTAGGTACAAACGTAACAAATCAAAATGCTGATACAATACAAAATCCATTTACATATACAGGTAAAGCAGCAAGATACTTAAGTTTAGATGATATTGAAGAAATATATACTGCAAAAGGATTTGAAAGAAGCTTTGTAAGAAATGGTTATCTATATTCTAGAGGATTATTTGATGATTATCCATTCTTTTTAGAAAACACAACATATGCTAAAACAGGAATAATAGGAGGATATTGGCTTGAAAATCCTAAATCAGACGGAAGGCAATTAAACTTAGATGTATATGCACAACATGTAACTATTGGTAATAATACAACATACGATAAAAATAAAAGCAGAGGAGTAAGACCAGTAATAGAAGTACCAAAATCAGATATTTCTTATTAAAAGATAGACTACAAATTTAATAATTGAGTTTGTAGTTTTTCTTTTAGGTTAAAAATATCCTATAAATAAAGCAATTTCTAAAAAAAATAATTGCAATATACAAACAAATCTGCTACAATATATACAGACGTTTCACGTAAGGAGGTGTTTCTCGTGGCTAAAAAAGTTGGAAATAGACAATACAAGACACTAAAATGTACTGTTTGTAATGAAGAAAATTATCGTGATGAAAGAAATGTAAAAAATACTGATAAATTAGAATTAAATAGATATTGTCCAAGATGTAGAAAACACACTGTACATAAGGAAAAGAAATAAGATTAAGTCTTATTTTTGTTTTTAGGAGGTTAATATGACAAATTCAAATGATTTTAAAGTAGGAGTAACAATAGAAGTAGATGGAAATATATTCACTATTCTTGAATTCCAACATGTTAAACCTGGTAAAGGTGCAGCTATTGTTAAAACTAAACTAAAAAATTTAAGAACTGGTTCAATAATTGAAAAAACATTCAATGCTGGTGAAAAAGTAGCTCTTGCAAGAATTGAAAAGAAAAACATGCAATTCTTATATGAAATGAATGGAACATATTATTTCATGAATATGACTACTTATGAACAAATTGAACTTGATAAGAGTCTAGTAGAATATGAATCTAAATTCTTAAAAGAAAACCTAGAAGTAATTATGATGTTCTACGGTGATGAAGTATTAGGTATTATTTTACCAGATAAGGTTACAATGAAAATTGTAAGAACTGAATCTGCAGTTAAAGGCAATACTACAAGTAGTGCAATGAAAGATGCTGAACTTGAAACTGGATTGGTAGTTAAAGTTCCATTATTCATAAATCAAGATGAAGATATATTAGTATCTACTAAAGATGGTAAATACGTATCTAGAGCTTAATAAAAAGAGGCCTTATTATTTCAAAGCCTCTTTTATTTTTTTTACTATTTCATCCTTTTCTGAATCACTGGATTTTTCCCATAATAAACTCATAAAAACACCTAATCCAGGTAATGTAACTTCATCACCACTAGAAACAGATTCTTCAATCGCATCAATTATATCTTCATAGTTATCATTCTTAAAATTATTAATAATATGCTCTTTAATACTAATATCCATAAAATCATCTCCTAGAATTATTTTAAACATAATAAAAAAATATATACAAAAATATTTAAATTTGATTTATAATGAATTTAAGAGGTATTATATTATGAAAAAAGTCTATAAAATTTTAATAATATTATTACTATTAGGAATATTTACTGGCGCAATTGTTACAGTTTTAGTTAATCACAAAAAAGAACAACAAGAAGAAAAAAAAGAAAAAGAACCAAAAAATGACATCACAAACGAAACTTATAAGGTAAAAAGAAAAAATAATAAATATAGTATTTCTAATTCCGAAGGTAAATTACTAAATAAAAACATACAGAATATTTTTTATAATGGAAAAGTTGTATATATATATCTAACAGATGAAGAAAAAAAAGATAATGCAACACTTTTAAAATATGACGTAAAAAAAGAAACAACAAGAGTAATATATGAAGAAAGCAAAGAAATTTTAGGAGAAATAGAAATGCTAGGGAAAAACTATATTATAAATGATAATATTTATGATAGTAATTTCAACAAAATTGAAGAACTAGCGTATAATAAAACAGACGAACAATTATTTCCTAATTTAAAAGAAAAAATAGTTAAATATGATAAGAAATTAGTTAAAGTTAATCTTGAAACAAAAGAAGAAAATATAATTATAGAAGATGAAGATAATAAAAAATATGATAATTTCTTAATAACAGATAACAGTAAAGTTTTAATACTTAAAATGTATGAAGATAATAAAATTAAGTTAGTTGAATTAAAGAATGGGAAGAAAACTGATTTTAATATAGTATATAAGGAAAATAATACATACAAGTTATTAACAAATAAATATTTACTTGAGACTGAAGAAGAAGAAGATACTAAAAACTACATAGTATATGATTTAGATACAAATAAGGCAGTATATAAGGTTACGACAAAAGAGAAATATTTATTTTATAAAACAAAAATATTAATAAAGAATGAAGATAAAGAACTTGTTCTAATAGATTATATTACCCAGGAAGAAAATAATATTGGTAAAATAGATCTTGATGTAGAATCATTTGTTGTTCCCGAAGATAATTACACTTTACTGGTACATTACAAAGAGTCTAGTAACATATTTTATATTTATTATTTATAGTCAATTCATATTGACTTTTTTTATTGTTTTTAATTTATAAATATGCTACAATTTTATATAGGATAGGTGAGTGTATGAAAAAAATAAAATCAAATATTTTAAAAAGCTCTATATTTGTTGTTCTTATTTTAATAATGGGAATATTTATAGTAAAAGGGATTGCGAAGAGCTATGCAGCATCAAGTGATTTACCTAATACCATGACAGCAAAATCTGTAACAGATATAACAGCATATAGAGGAACAGAATTAGGAGAAGATTTAACAACTTCCATAAAGTATTTAACAGATGGAACAACTGATTATGTAGTTTACTGCTTAGAAAAAGATAAAGGTTGGCCAACAACAAGTGCAAATGTAACTTATACAAAATCTTCATCAGCAATGGATGTTGGTTATTCATACATAATGATAAATGGTTATCCAAATAAAAGTTTCACAGGTAATACATATGATGATAACTATATAACTCAACTTGCTGTATGGTTATATCAAGATAGAAATGTAGACAATAGTGTATTATCAAATGCAGAAGTAACTGCAATACAAGGATATAGATATTATAATTATGTATCAGCTTTAGTTACTGGAGCAGAGAATGCAAAAACTACAGGTATTGTACCAAATCCTACATTTACCGTATCAAAAAATAACTTTACATATGACACTACAAGTGGCAACTATATTAGTAGTAAAATAACAGTATCATCAAATGTATCATTTGAGGATTATAAAGTATCATTAAGTGGAGTTAATAATTATCAAATATTAGATGAAAATAATAATATAGTAATAGAAGTATCAAATGGCACACTAACTAAAACTGGAACAATTGATTATGGAAAAGGATTTAAAATTAAAATTCCATCAACTGCAACAATTACATCACAAACAATTAACTTATCATTAATAGCAAATTATACACAATATGATACTTATTTATATACACCACCAGCATCGCTTGCAAGTGCAGAACAAGAAGTAGGTATTTCAGCACTTGTACCAACAGCTAAAACAAAAACTGTACAGACAAGTTTTGAACTACCAAATGGAAGTTTAACTATAGAAAAAAAAGATGGCGATAATAAAACAGTTGATGCTACACTACAAGTAAGAGTAACAGGCCCTAACAACTATAATCAATTAGTTACAATAAATGGAGGAAGTACTACATTATCAAATTTAGTACCTGGTGAATATACAGTAGAAGAGGTAACACCACCAAGAGGTTATACAGTAACAGATTCTCAGTCTGTAACAGTTACAACAGTTAATAAAAAAGTAACACTTTCAGATGAAGAAATAAGCGTTCATATAGATAAACAAAACGAAGATGGAGAACATTTAGCAGGAGCAACAATTGAAGTATATGACGTAGAAACTAATGAAGTATTAATAAAATTTACAACTGGTGAAGATGAAGACGATAATGATTATGAGATTAATGAACCATTAGTTTATGGAAGAACTTATATTGCTCATGAAGTAAGAGCTCCAGAAGGATATATACTTGATACACAAACACATGAATTTACTGTTACAAAAACAAATTATAGTTTTGATTTTACATTTATTAACACCAAAAATGGTATCAATGTAATTAAATTAGACCAAGATAATAAATGTTTTGCAGGAGCAGAACTTGAACTATATAAAGAAGATAATACTTTTATAGAAAGATGGACAACTGCATGTAATGGAACAACAGCAAAACCTCATAAACTTGAAGGACTAGCAGCAGGAAATTACTATGTCAAAGAAAAAAGTGTTCCAGATGGTTATATATTAAGTAGTGCCAAAGAAGAATTTACAGTTTCAATAAATGATTCTACAACAAAAACTGTAACATTTACAAATACAAAAAGAGGAGTATCAATCAAAAAAGTAGATGAAGATGGAATTCCATTAGCAGGAGCAGTTTTAGAAGTATACAATGATGCAGGAACATATTCACATAGATTTACAACGAAAGCAACACCAGAAACTATAGATGATATACCAGTAGGTTCTTACAAAGTTAGAGAAATATCAGCACCAAGTGGCTATATAAAATCAAACGAGATTAAGCCATTAGTAATAACAGATAGTACTACAAATGCTTCTGTAACATTTACAAATACAAAAAGAAAAATAAAAATAATAAAAATAGATCAATATGGTAATTATGTAAGTGGTGCTAAATTGGAGCTAAGAACTGCTACTCCAGCAAAGACCTTATTAAAAAGTTGGACAACAACTAATGTACCATATGAAATCGAAGGATTAGATCCAGGACAATACATACTTGTTGAAACAGAAGGTCCAGATGGATATGTATGGGATAATGAAGAGTCAATAATTAATGTTCCAGAAGAGCCAGAAGCAGATTACACAATTGAGGTTATTAATGAGAAATTTGATATAGACGTATTAAAAGTAGATGAAAATAATAATCCATTAGAAGGTGTAGAACTTGAACTATTAGATTCTAATGATACAAGATTAAAATCATGGGTGACAACTACATCACCATACTCATTAGGTAATCTTGCATATGGAACATACTATATTAGAGAAGTATCGACTATAGATGGATATATTTTAGATACTACAAAACATAAATTAGTTATAGATGATAATACAGAAACAAAAACTATAACAATATCAAATAAACCTATTACAGCTGAGTTTGCTAAAGTAGATAGTAAAACAAATGAATTAATAGCAGGAGCAACTTTAAAACTATCTAGAGTAGATGGAACAATGGATCCTATTACATGGGAAACAACAAAAAGTAAAAAAGTTATTACAAAACTAAAAAAAGGACAATATATCTTAGAAGAAACTAAAGCACCAGCTGGATATGTAGATGTTGGTAATAAAATTACATTTGAAATAAAAGAAACCGGTGAAGTACAAAGTATTTCAATGAAGGATAACTATATTACAGCAACAATAGCAAACAAAAAAATAACAATTGATACTAGTGGAGTAGCTGGATTTAAATTCAAACTTGTAAACGAACAAAAAGAAGAAGTAGACAACTGGACAAGCACAGCTGAAAACTATACAACAGAAACTTTAGCTGTAGGAAAATATTTCTTATATGAAGAAGATGTACCAGAAGGATATATATTACAAGAAGAACCATATGAATTACTTGTATCAAACACAAATACTGTTGATACAATTAGAATGGTTAATAATCCAATAACAGTTACAGTTTCTAAGAAAGATTTTACAAATGGTGAAGAAGTACCTGGTGCAGAATTAGTATTAAAGGATAATAGTGGAGAAACAATTGATACATGGATATCGACTACAACAGAGCATAGAATATCTAGATTACCAGCAGGAAAATATACTTTAATTGAAACTATTGCACCAGATGGATATGTTTTAAGTAAAGAACAAGTAGAATTTGAAGTTAAAGCATCAGGAGATATACAAACAGCAGTTATGTTTAATGAACCTAAAGTAGATGTACCAAATACAGCACAAAATACAAATAAAGTATTATATGTTATAGCAGCAGTATTACTTTTAGCAGGTTCTGGTGTAACAGCAAGTGTATTTTTAAGAAAACAATAAAAAGAGAGAGTAATCTCTCTTTTCTTTACAAATTTATACTTTGTTTTTATAATTATATTGGTGAGAAAATGAAGTTAGAAATTAATGGAATTAATTATAATGTAGAAATAGAAAAAAAGAAAACAACAAAGAATACATATATAAGAGTAAAAGATGATTTAACAATATATGTTACAACTAATATTTTTACAAGTGATAGACAAATTGTTAAATTATTAGAGAAAAACTATTCTTCTATTTGTAAAATGATAGAAAAACAAAAAATAAAAAATAGTAATAATGAAAACTTTAATTACTTAGGAAAAAATTATGATATTGTATATAGTGAATACTATGATATATCCTTTGGTAATGATAAAGTATTCATGAGTAAAGATATAGATATAGATAAATGGTATAAAAAGCAAGCCAAAACTATTTTTAAAGAACATCTGGATGAAATATATAATAATTTTTCAAAAAGTATTCCATATCCAGCTTTAAAGATTAGAAAAATGACTACTCGTTGGGGAGTGTGTAATACAAAATTAAAAACAGTTACATTAAATTTAGAATTAATTAAAAGAGATACTAAATATTTAGATTACGTAATTGTTCATGAATTATCACATCTAATTCATCCAAATCATTCTAAAAGTTTTTGGGGTTTAGTAGAAGAAAATTGTAAAAATTATAAACAAATAAAAAAAGAAATGAAAGAATTTTAATTTTTCTCATTTCTTTTTTTCTGTGCTTTTTTCTCTTTTTCTTTTTCGTTATCTTTTTTCAAATTAATATTTATATTTTTATATTTATCACCAGGTAAAATAAATGTATATCCATCTTTAATATCTTCATCATCTGTATTACCATATTGTATATCTAAATTTCTTTTTTGCATGTTTCCTCCTTGATTATTACCAAATTGATAATATCATAAAGAATATTTTTTTTCAAGATAAGGTTTTATTTAATATTTTCTTTTGTTTTATCTTATCTAAATATTCATCTTCAGCTATATCGGCATCTGATCTTAGAAATGAAGCTTGTTGCATATAAGAATCATACTTATCTGGATTTTGTAAAGCTTTTTCTTCTAGTTTTTCAGACTTTTCAAAAATATAAGCAGCCCTAAGTGATTTGAAACCATGCATATTTATTTTTCTTTTCATATATTTTTCTAAATAATCTTTTATATAGTTAGGTTTAGTAGTAGGAGTTATTTCATAACCTGATGCTATTACTTCAGGAACATCTATATCAAGTAAAAGTTCTAACCAAGCTGCTACAATATGTCTATGACAAAACTCATCATTATCTTCATAACATAGTAAAACAGAATTGTCTAACTTGTTAAAAATATCTTGTGGATCAAGGTTGGATAAAACTAATTTGTAATATTCTTCTATATAAAATTTATTGTTTTCTTCATCAGGTATAACATCTTTCATAGTATGCCATACTTTCCAAAATAATTTTTTTGGTGCCAAAGAAGGAAAACATTCTCCAATATAACCAGCATCAATTCCTCTGTTACCAGATATAGAAACAGTTCTAAATTTATCTGATTTAAAATTATTGTATGAACTAGTAGAAATCATAAAAAACACCTCAAAAGCTATTGTAACACATAAAAAAATAAAAGAGAACAAAGTTCTCTTTTTATTTCATATGGTGTTCACGACGTGATTCGAACACGTGACCGATCGCTTAGAAGGCGATTGCTCTATCCAGCTGAGCTACGTGAACAACTAAGACTTCTTAAGTATACAACAAAAACTTCTTTTTTGCAAGTATAATAACAAAAAAATTAATTTTTTTAAATTTTTAGGTAAAAAGTAAAAAAACTCATAATAATACATATGAGGAGGTAAGAGATGTGGAAATAGTTAAACAAGATGGATATATGGATTGTGGAATTTCTTGTTTACTATCAATTATTAGATACTATGGTGGTAATATACCAGTCGAATATTTAAGAGAAAAGACTAATACGACAAAAAATGGAGTAACAGCATACAAATTAGTTGAATATGCTAAGGAAATTGGATTTGACTCATATGGATTAAAAGGTACTATTGATGATTTAAAAGATGAAACCTTACCTATAATTGCCCATGTAATAATAAATAAAAACCTAAAACATTTCATAGTGATTTACAAAATAGATTATACCCATAAAAAAATAATAGCAATGGATCCAGATAAAGGAAAAAGAAAATTTTCATTTAGTGAATTTAATTTAATAACTAGTAATAATTATATTTATTTAAAGCCTAATAGAAAACTACCAATATATAATACTTCAAAAATAGTAAGTAAAAGTATAAAAAACTTTTCCTCAAATAATTTTATCCTAATTGTTCATATAGTAATACTTTCATTATTCAGTTTCATCCTTTCTATAATAAGTAGTTTTCATTTCACTTTTATTATCAATAATGGGATTAATTATTATATAAAAAATAATATTATAGTTATTACAGAATTAATGATTTATATATTTGTTTTAAAAAATATAAGTGATTTTCTAAGAGATAAAACAAGTATAAAATTTAGTCTATTATTTGATTCTTATATTACCAAAAAGTACTATAAAAAACTTATCTTTCTTCCTTATGTTTATTATAAAAATAGAACAACAGGAGAAATTATATCAAGAATGGAGGATTTAAATGTAATTAAAGATTTCTTAACAAATATATCAATAAATTTAATAACAGATTTTGTTGTAATTATTTTCTTTTTAGTATTTCTATTTAAAACAAATATTAAAATATTTTACATTACACTTTCGCTTAATATTATTCTATTTGTAATTGAATATATAAATAATATTCTAATAAAAGAAAGAATTAATAGTTATAAAGTAAGAAATGATGAATTAAATACTCATTTTATTGAAACATTAGAAAAAAGTAATACTATTAAAAATTTACATATAGAAAATAAAATAATTATAAAATTTAATAAAATATATGATAGATTAATAAAGAGTCTATATAAAATATCTAATTTAACTCTTATCAATAAGTTATTAAAAAATAGTACTTTAGATTTGTTTTATATCATATTTTTCCTACTGCTCTCAAATAGAGTAATTGATAATAAAACAAGTATAGGTATGATAATAATACTTCAAAATATAATTAAATATTTTTTAGATTCATATACTAGAATTCTATCTTTATTTAAGGACTTATATAAATTTAAGATTTCACAAAAAAGAATAGATGATTTATTTATGATTAAAGAAGAAAATTTTAGCTGTATTGATTACTTCAAAGATAAAAAACTATTAGGAAATATAAAGTTTAATAATCTAACTTATTCCTATAGCAGCACCAAATTATTTGATAACTTAAATTTAAATATTAAAAGAGGTGAAAAGATATTTTTCTTTGGAGCAAGTGGTATTGGAAAAAGTACTTTAATGAAAATGTTATTAAGATATATAGAAATAGACTACGGGATGATTACAATAAATAACATTGATATTAATCACCATCATCTAGAAGTTTTAAGAAAAAGAATATCTTATATAAGCCAAGATGAAAAACTATTCAAAGATACTATCAAAAATAATATTTTATTGGATAGAGATATAAGTTATGAGAAGTTTGAAAAAATAACAAAAATAACATTAACAGATAAAATTTTAGAAGAAAAAGATAGTAAGATAAATAGTATTAATAAAGATATCTTTAGTCTTAGTGGAGGAGAAAGACAAAAGATTATTTTAGGACGTACTATTTTAAATGATAGTGATATTTTTATATTTGATGAAGCATTAAGTCAAATAGATGAAACAAGTGAAAGAATAATACTTCAAAATATATTTAAATATTTAAAAAGTAAAACAATAATAGTTATAAGTCATAGATTTACAAATAAAGATTTATATACAAAATCGATTTATTTAAAGGAAGGTAAAATTTGTGAAGAAATATGAAAAAAAATATATACAAAATTTTATTTTTATAATAGTTGGACTGGTTTTATTAATAAACATTTTAAATAAAAGTATTCCAGATTTTAAAGTGGCAAAAGGTGAACTAATAAATGGAAGGACATATTCTATATTTGTAGATAATAATTCTTTAAAAAGATTAAAGAAAAATCCATACATATACATAAATAATACTAAGACAAAAATAGAAATTATTGATGAATTTAAAAAGTATTATAAAGATTATAATAAAGTTATAATAAAGTGCAATATAAAGAAAGCGGATAAAGAAGTAAACATAAGTATATATAATGGAAAAAAAAGTTTTTTTAAAATATTTTTAGAATGTTGGGAGGAGTAGTATGAAAAAAATAGATGAATTAGAATTAGATAAAATAGATGGTGGAAGTGCTTCAGTTGGAGTAGTAGGAACAATTCTACTTGCTTTTACAACTATTTCAGTTATAGCGGCAGGAATTTTTAAAGGATACACAAATCCAGAAGGTTGTAATGAATAAAATAAATAATGAAGAATTAGAAAAATTAACTGGAGGAACAAGTACAATAACATCAACTATTATTAATGCAGTAACAAATATACTTAAAGTACTTTATGAAGTAGGTGAAGGAGTTGGATCAGGATTAAGAAGAGTAAAAGAAGATAGTTTATGTCCATTAGAATAAAACTCTTTATTTTGAATATAATTACTATAAATTAGCAAAAAGAGCACTAAATTTGTAAAAAAAACTAAAAAAATTGCAAATTTTGTTGAAAATACTACATAATTTTGCTATAATTGTGAGTAGTTATGGAAATGAAGGGAGGGAATTTGAATGACGCAAGTAACTGTTAAGAATGGTAACTTAGATATGGCTCTAAGAAAATTCAAACAAAAGGTAGCGAGAGACGGTGTCCCTTCTGAATGCAAAAAAAGAGAATGTTATGATAAACCAGGAGTTCGTAGACGTGCTGCTAAAAAAGAAGGAATCAAAAATTCTAGAAAAAGAAATAAAGCAAACAGAGATAGAGATTAATTAATCTCTTTTTCTTTTCTTAAAAATAATGTATAATGAAATAGGAGCGTGATTAAAATGGTAGAAAAATTTATGAATGATATAAAAGAAGCTATGAAAAGTGGAGATAAAGAAACTTTATCAGTTTTAAGAATGGCAAAAGGAAGCCTAGATAAAGAAAGAATTGATAAAAAAAGAGAAGTTAATGATGAATTATTAATAGAAGTAGTTGCTAAAGAAATTAAAACTAGAAACGAATCTATTAAAGAATTTGAAAAAGGTGGAAGACAAGATCTTGTTGAAAAAACACAAAATGAAGTAGAAGTTTTAAAGAAATACTTACCTGAACAATTAAGTGAAGAAGAAGTAGATAAAATAGTAGAAGAAGCAATTAGTGAAGTAAAAGCAGAAACTATGAAAGACATGGGAAAAGTAATGGGAATTGTTACTCCTAAGGTAAAAGGTAGATTTGACATGTCTTTAGTTAGTGCAAAGATTAAAGCTAAATTAAGTTAATAATTATACAAGATGACTAAAAAGTCATCTTTTTTCATATAATTAATTGGTGATTACTACATGGTTAACTTAAGAGAATTTATTGATAGTAAAGAACTGAAAATAACTATCTTAGAAGATAGAGTTAATGTAATTAATTATGATAAATTAAGAGATATGAATGAAAAAGAAATAATTCTTACGAAAGAAAGAAAAAAAATAAAAGTTTTAGGAAAAAATTTAAAATTAAATAAAATAATAGAA
The DNA here is from genome assembly GCA_002477275.1 of Caryophanales bacterium UBA7476. Classification (GTDB taxonomy): domain Bacteria; phylum Bacillota_I; class Bacilli_A; order RF39; family UBA660; genus CAG-417. The sequence goes on along the minus strand of DLOU01000065.1, from coordinate 11,144 downwards.
AATGAAATATTAATAACAGGAGTAATAGAGAAAGTAGAGTTCTATGAATAAGTATAGAATAAGTATAAAAGGAAAAAATAAAGAAAGCTTCCTAAAATTTTTAATAACTAGAAAAATTGATTTATATAATATTGTATTAACAAAAGAAGAATTAAAAATTACAGTAAGTGAAGAAGATTATAAGAAAGTATTAAAGTATAAGGGATTACATGAAATAAAAATATTGAACACATATGGAATACTAAAAATAAAATATCTGAAAAATAAATATAAATACATAATTATGTCATTTACATTAATGATTTTAATAATAGTATTTTTATCTAATCTAATTCTAAAAATTGAAGTAGTACATCAAAATGAAGACATAAGAAACTTAATACTTGAAGATTTAAATGAATATGGCCTAAAAAAGTATAATTTAAAAATTGACTATAAAAAGAAAGAAGAAATAAAAAATAAAATATTAGAAAAGGAAAAAGATAAAATTGAATGGCTGGAGATAGACAATATTGGAACTAAATATATAGTTCGAGTAGAAGAAAGAAAAATAAAAGAAGAAAAAGTAGATAATACAAAAAGAAACATTGTTTCTAAAAAAGAAGCTATGATATTAGAAATAAAGTCTTCAAATGGAGAAATAGTAAAAAAGAAATATGATTATGTTCAAAAAGGCGAAACTATAATAAGCGGAACAATAAAGAATAAAGATAAAGAAGTGGCAAAAGTAAAAGCAGAAGGAAAAGTATATGGAGAAGTCTGGTATAACGTAAATATAACACTTCCGACTCATTATCATGAAGAAACAAGAACAGGTAAAGTAAAAAGAAGTTTATCCCTCAGAATAGTTAATTTAAATTTCCCTAAAACAAATAATAAATCATTTGAGACAGAAGATATAGTTTTATTAAATGATAATTTGTTACCAATTAAATTAGTTTTAGAAAAGAGTTATAAACTTAAAATAATAGATAAAAGATTTACAATAAACAACTCTGATAAAGAAGCCCTAAAAATAGCTGAAAACAGGCTTTTAAAGAAATTAGATGATGATTCTACTATTTTATATAAAAAAGTTTTGAAAAAGACTATAAATAATAGTACAATAATAGTAGATGTCTTCTTCAAAGTGAAAGAAGATATAACAGATTATTCTGAAATAAGTGATGAGATAAAAGAGGGTGAACAAGATGAGGGGAATAACTAGTACTTTAGATAATTTAATTGATTTAACCTGGCCAATGATAATAGTTTCAATGGTGATTATAGTTTCTCTTAGAGTTTGTTACCTTATTAGAAAAAAAGAACATGTGGTAGTATATAAAGAAATAATTATGCTTACTATGATTATTTATGTATTAATGCTGTTCCAAGTTGTAACAGTACAAGATGTTGTTAGCTGGTCTAGTAATAATTTTATTCCATTTAAAGAAATTTTTAGATATAGAATAGGAAGTAGATTATTCTTCAAGAATATAATTGGTAATCTACTATTATTCTTACCATTTGGTTTATTCTCTTCATATACATTAAAAAATAATGATAAACCATCTTTAGTAGTATTTCTAACAATACTTGCGTCAGTAACAATTGAATGTGTCCAAATGGCTATAGGAAGAGTATTTGATGTAGATGATATACTTTTAAATACTCTTGGAGGTTATTTAGGATTCTTAATATATAAATTAATATACAAATTAAAGAATAATGCACCATCGTTCTGTCAAAAAGAATGGTTTTTAAATATAATTTCAATTATAATACTATTGTGTGCAGTAGCAATGCTTGGTAGGTGGTAAAATGAATAAAGTAACATTTAATAATTTAACAGAAGAAAAAGTTGAAGAAGAAAAGTTAATTAATGATGTATTAGAATTTGCTATGAAGAAAGAAAATCTAGAGAACACAAGTTTTAGTGTAATATTTGTAGATAATAATTATATACATGAATTAAATAAAAATTATAGAAATATTGATAGAGAAACAGATGTTATTACTTTTGCACTAGAAGATGACGAAAGTATCATAAATGGAAGTGATAATAGAATGCTTGGAGATATTTATATTAGTTTAGATAAAGCTCACTCTCAAGCAGAAGAATATGGACACTCATTTAAAAGAGAATTATCGTTCTTAGCAGTACATGGTTTCTATCATTTACTTGGATATGATCATATGACTCCAGAAGAAGAAAAAATAATGTTTGGAAAACAAGAAGAAGTTTTATCAGAATTTGGTATTAAAAGAGAGGTATAAATATGTTTGAAAAATTAGTAGAAATAAGAAAGAATAGTTATTCACCATATACAAAGTTTCCAGTTAGTGCAATAGTTGTTACTAAAGATGGAAGAGAGTTTATTGGAACAAACGTAGAAGATGCATCAACAAGAGCAGGAGCTTGCGCTGAAAGAACTGCGATATTTTCTGCTATATCAGGTGGAGTTAAAAAAGGTGAGTTTAAAGAAATACATGTTTTAGCTTCTCAAGATGAAACACCTGGTACACCATGTTTTGTATGTAGACAAATGCTTTCAGAAATATTTCCAGTGGAAGCAAAAGTATACTGTTACTCAAATACTGGAAAAGTAAAAGAATTTACTATAAAAGAACTATGTCCATATCCATTTGAAGAATTTACTGAAGAGGATGTTAAATAATGAAAGTAGGATCAGTAAGCATTGTAGGAAGACCAAATGTTGGTAAATCAACTCTTTTAAATAGTATTCTAAATATGAAACTTGCAATTATATCTAATAAAGCTGGAACAACAAGAAACTTAATTAACGGAATATACAATGATGATGATAGTCAAATAATATTTGTAGATACACCAGGTATTAATAGACCACTTAATAAACTTGAAAGCTTAATGAATAGAAAAAGCTATAGTAGTGTAAACGACGTTGATATAGTATTATTTTTAATAGATGCAAAAACAGGAATAGGTAAAAAAGATGAATCAGTATTAAATAAATTAAAAGATTTAGATATACCAGTATTTTTAGTAATTAATAAAATAGATGGAATGAGTCACGAAGACATATTAAAAGTAATAGTTAAATCAAAAGATTTATATCCATTTAAAGAAGTAATACCAATATCTGCAAAAAATAAGAAGAATGTAGATGAACTTCTAAATACAATAAAAGATTACTTAGATGAGCAAGATAAAATTTATAGTGAAGATGAACTTACAAATGTATCACTTAGATTTATTATGGCAGAATTTGTTCGTGAAAAAGTATTAGAACTAACACATGATGAAATACCTTATACTGTAACATGTTATACAGAAAGTTATGAAGAATATGATGATATAGTAAATATTTCAGTACTAATTGTAATTGAAAGAGAAAACCTTAAGAAGATATTAATAGGTAAAAAAGGATCAATGCTTAAAGAAATAGGAACTAGAGCAAGATTCGATATGGAAAACTTCTTAGGTAAAAAAGTATTCTTAGAAACACATGTTAAAACATTAAAAAATTGGAGAGACGAAGAAAAATATTTTAATGAATTAGGTCTTGAAGATGAATAAAAAAATATAAAATCACCACTATATAAATAGGGTGATTTTTATGAAAGAGTTAATTTGGAACTTATTTAAAGAAACAGGAGATATTAAATACTACTTAATGTATAATGAGATAAAAGAAGAGGATAATAATGAAAATAGAAGAAGTAGAAGGAATAATAGTAAGAGAAACAAATTATAGTGAATCAAGTAAGATACTTAATATTCTAACTAAAGAAAAAGGTCTAATAGGTGTAATGTCAAAAGGATCAAGGAATATGAAGAATAAACTAAGAGGTGTAAGCCGTAAACTCTTATATGGAAAATTTCATATTTATTACAAAGAAAACAGCATGTCCACATTAATTGAAGTAGATGTTAAAAATTCTTATAGTAAAATTTTATCTAACTTTGATGCAACTTGTTATGCCTCATATTTATTATCATTAGTAGAACAAGTCGCAGGACAGATAGATGATGAAAGAGTATTTAATGTATTAAGAGGAGCACTTGATAAAATAAATGAAGGACTAAATCCTTTAATAATAACAAATATAGTTGAACTAAAATGTTTAGATTTTTTAGGAGTATCACCAAGTATTGATTCTTGTAGTATTTGTGGAGATAATAAAAACATATTAACAATAAGTAGTATAGATGGTGGATATATTTGTAAAAACTGTCATACCAATCAAAAAATTGTTTCTCCAAATACAATTAAACTAATTAGAATGTTATATTATGTAGATATAGATAAAATAAGTAAGTTAGAAATAAAAGAAGAAAGTATAAATGAAATAAATGAGTTTATAAATGATTATTATGATAGATACACTGGTCTATACTTAAAGAATAAGGAAAATTTATTAAGAGTAATAAAAAAAGTAAGTTAAAGCTTGAAAATATGATAATTATTTATTATAATACAAGTAATGACGTGATGACAAGGCTTGGAAACCTTTAGCGCTGTAATTAGAGGGATTCTTCTAGAATAAGTAAGGTGGAACCGCGGGATAATTCTCGTCCTTACATTATTCTAGGAGTTTTTTGTTTAAGGAGGAGAAAATGGAAAATTTAACAATGGAAAAAATAGTAAATTACTGTAAACAATATGGATACATATTTCAAGGAAGTGAAATATATGGAGGTCTTGCTAATACATGGGACTATGGACCACTTGGATCAAGACTAAAAAATAATGTAAAAGATGCATGGAGAAAGAAGTTTATACAAGAAGAAAATAATAGTTATGAAGTAGACGCATCAATACTTATGAATCCAGAAGTATGGGTAGCTTCAGGACATGTAGGAAGTTTTACAGATCCTTTAATAGATTGTAAAAAATGTAAATCTAGACATAGAGCAGATAAATTAATAGAAGACTTTACTGAAGGAAAAGAAACTGGTGATGGATGGAAAAATGAAGAATTAGAAAACTATATTAAGGAAAACAATATTCCATGTCCTAACTGTGGAAAAAGTGATTTTACAGGTATTCGCCAATTTAATCTATTATTTGAAACACATATGGGAGTTACAGAAGACTCAGCAAGTAAAGTTTATCTAAGAGGAGAAACTGCTCAAGGTATATTTGTAAACTTTAATAATGTTCAAAGAACTCAAAGAGCTAAAGTACCATTTGGAATAGGGCAAGTTGGTAAAGCATTTAGAAATGAAATTACACCAGGAAACTTTATATTTAGAACACGTGAATTTGAACAAATGGAATATGAATTTTTCTGTAAACCAGGAACAGATTTAGATTGGCATAAGTATTGGAAAGATAATTGTTTAAGTTTCTTAAAATCATTAGGAATTAAAGATGAAAATCTAAGATATAGAGATCATGAACCACATGAATTAGTATTCTATAGTAAAGCAACAACTGATATTGAATATAAATACCCAATGGGATGGGGAGAACTATGGGGAATAGCTGATAGAACAGATTATGATTTATCAGTTCATACAAACCATTCAGGAACAGATTTAAAATATTTAGATCCAGAAACAAATGAAAAATATACACCATATGTAATTGAACCATCAGTTGGAGTAGATAGATTACTTTTAGCAATCCTTTGTGACGCATATCATGAAGAAGAACTTGAAAAAGGAGATACAAGAGAAGTATTAAAACTATTACCATCACTTGCTCCATATAAAGTAGGAATTCTTCCACTTGTAAAAAAATATCATTCAGAAAAAGCAAATGAAGTATATAAAGAATTATCAAAATATTTTATGTGTTCATATGATGAATCTGGTTCAATTGGTAAAAGATATAGAAGACAAGATGCAATTGGAACACCATTCTGTATAACAATCGATGATGAGACAATAAATAATGGAACTGTAACTTTAAGAGATAGAGATACAATGGAACAAGTAACATTAAAACTTGAAGAAGTAAAAGATTATATTAACGAGAGGATTAGCTTCTAATGAAACCAGTAATTGGAATACTTGGAAGATGTGATAAAAATGAAAATGACACATCACTTTTCTATATATTCGAAGATTTAAGAAGATGTATATATGATATAGGTGGAGAAATATTAATTCTTCTTCCACCTTCACTTGAAGATTGTTATAAGACACGCTATAACGAATTACAAGACTTTACTGAAGAAGAAAAACGAAGTATTATCAGATGGATAAAAATGTGTGATGGAATTATTTTTCCTGGGGGCTTTAAGCTAACAAAGTTTGATAGATTTGTATTAGAATATGCAGTTGAAAATGATATACCAACTCTTGGAATATGCCTTGGAATGCAGATATTATCATCATATAAAGAAGAAATTTGCTTTACACCAATCGAAAAAAGTGGTATAATACACAAGCAAGAAACACCTAAGGGTACTTCTCATGAAGTAATTATTGATAAAAATAGCAAACTCTATAGTATTATTGGAAAAGAAAAAATAATGGTAAATAGCTTTCATACAAAACAGGCTTCTCCAAATGAATACTATAAAACAGTTGCACTAGCACCAGACGGAGTAATAGAAGCTATAGAACTTCCTGATAAAACATTTAATATAGGTGTTCAATGGCATCCAGAAAGGAATTACAAGGAAGATATATATTCAAGAAAAATTCTTGAATCATTCATGGAATCTTCAAAAAAGAATAATAAAGTAAAAATAGAAAAGGGCGTGTAGGTTGAAATGAAAAATATTACTGTTAGTAGTAAATTATTAGAAGAATTAATGGAAATGTATATGAATTTAGATTTTAATAATCCAGATGAAGTAGGAAGATTCATATACAAAATGACAAGATCAGAAGAATTTGTAAGTGAAAAAGTTGGAAAAAAATTAGCTCAAGATTTAAGAAAAAAAGGATTTACTGATTATAAAGAATATGAACAAATGCATCCTTATATGCATAAATACAACAATGCAACACAATACTATTTCTTAGAAGAAAACAAAGAAGAAGTAGCTGGTAACTTATTAAGTAGATATATTTCCTCATTAGAGTTTTCAGGTAAATCAAATATATTTGTTAAGTATTTAGCTATAGTATATAGAAATAGATTCTTAGATGGAAAAAACAAAAATAAATTTGATGTAATAAGAACAACTCCAACATTTAATACTTATTGTAAAACATTAAAGAAAAAAATATAGGAAATCCTATATTTTTTTGTTTTTATAACTCTCGCAAATAGTATTCTCTTTAGAATGAGATTCCTTTATTTTACCAATCTTTATACTTTTTAAAGCACAACAATCTATATCAGAACAATTATTAATACAATCATGAACACTACATTTTATATTATCATTTTTCATAATATCACCTCATTAATTATTATTATCAAAAGATAAAAAAATATGTAAAGTATATTAATATAAGTTGAAAAATAAAGGAATTTAATATAAAATTAATATAGTAGGAGGATTATATGGAAGTAGAATTAGTAGTAACAGGTGTATTAGATGAAAATTGCTATATAATTAAGAAAAATAACACTTGTCTAGTAGTAGATCCAGGAAGTGATTATCCAAAAATAAAAGAAAAAATAGGTGATTTGAAAGTTCTAGGTATTCTAATAACACATTCACATTTTGATCATGTAGGAGCACTTAGAAATTTCTTAACTAAGAGAAGTATAAAAATATTTAAAAAAAGTAATGTTCAAGATAATGAAGAATATACAATAGGAGATTTTAAATTTAAAGCAATTTATACTCCTGGACATGCAAGTGATGAGGTAACATTTTATTTTGAAGAAGAGAGCAAAATGTTTATAGGAGATTTTATATTTAAAGAATCAATTGGTAGATGTGATTTGCCAGGTGGTAGTGAAGAAGAGATGAAAAAAAGTATTAAAAAAATTAAAAGTTACCCTGAAAACACTATACTTTATCCAGGACATGGTGAAGAAACAACATTGGATTATGAATTGAAAAATAATCCATATTTAAAATAAAGGAGTAAAAAGATGTATATAGATATAATAGTATTAGTAGTATTAATTCTACTTGTATTCATATTTTTTAGAAATTTTTCAAGCGTAGTTTATGCAGTATTTATTATTGATTTAACATTAAGAGCACTAACATATGTAAAATGGAATATAGGCCTTCCAGATGTTAAGAATGTAATAAACAATTATATTCCAGAAAGTATTCCAGCAATTATAGGGAAATATTTAAATGGAATAGCTTATACAGTAGTTATATGGGTTTATATTGCTTTCTTATTTGTATTTATAGGATACTTAATAAGAACATTTATAAAAAAGAGAAGAAAATAATAAAAAGCGACAAAAAAAGTTCGCTTTTTTTATTATTATAATCATGGTGATAGGGTTGAAAGTATATTTAGATATAGTATTCATACTAAATTATTGCTTTGATTTTATTTTACTATTCTTTGTATCATATATTTTAAAAAGAAGAGTAAAAATAAAGAGAATAATATTAGGCGCACTAATTGGAAGTATATCTATATTTTTTTTATTTATAAAACTTTCTTCAATTAGTTTATTTCTATTAAAAATATTAATAAGTATATTAATGACAATAACAACATTTGGATATAAAGACCTAAATTATTTTAAAAGTAATTTTATATATTTATATATAATAAGTATATTATTAGGTGGAATACTTTATTTTTTAGAGATAACATTTAGTTATAAAAATAGTGGAATACTTTTCTTTAATAATGGCTTATCAATAAATTTTATAATTCTTATTTTAACCGCACCAATTCTTACATACTTATATTTAAAGGAGATGAAAAATTATAAAAATACATATTCATTAATACATAAAATAGAAATTACTTTAGATAAAAAAATATACACGTATAATGCATATCTAGATACAGGAAACAAACTTAAAGATCCATATAAAAACAGACCAATAATACTTATTTATGATAACAAAGTAAATTTTAATTATGAAAATAGTATATTAGTTCCATATAAAACATTAGAAAATGAAGGATTAATTAAATGTAAAAAAATAGACTATATAAAAATTGATAATAAAGTAATAAATATTAAAGTATTAGTTGGTCTAAGTAATAAAAAATTTGGTATTGAAGGAATTAATTGCATTTTACCTAATATAATTAAGGAGGAATTTGTATGATAGGATTATTATTTTTAATAAGTATAATTATTAACAAAAAAGAAGTATTATTTTATTTAGGAAAGACCGACGCATTACCAGAACCATTAAAACAAGAAGAAGAGGAAAAATACTTAATACAATGTAGCAAAGGAGATATTGATAGTAAGAATAAGCTTATTGAACATAATTTAAGATTAGTTGTTTTTTTAGCTAAAAAATATGAAAATACAGGTGTTGATTTAGAGGATTTAGTCAGTATAGGAACAATAGGATTAATAAAAGGAATAAATACATATAAACTTGGTAAAAATATAAAGCTAGCAACATATGCATCTAGATGTATAGATAATGAAATATTAATGTATCTAAGAAAAAACAAAAAAGTTAAGACGGAGGTAAGTATAGAAGAATCACTAAGTTATGATGCAGAAGGAAATGAACTTCATTTAGAAGATGTAATTGGAACAGATAGTGATATTGTTACAAAACATCTAGAAGAAGAGATTGATAAAAAAATAATGATTGAAGAAATAAATAATTTGAATAAAAGAGATAAAGAAATAATTATATTAAGATATGGATTATTTGGTAATGAAGAGAAAACACAAAAAGAAGTTGCAGACCAATTAGGAATAAGTCAATCATACATATCTAGAATAGAGAAAAAAGTAATTAAAAGACTGAAAAACGTAGTTAATTGTACATAAAAAAAACGTATATAAATTATACGTTTTATTTTGCTTTAAAACTAGTATTAGTGTTATCAGGCATTTCATTAACTCTTTGCTCAAAATAATACTGTGCTTCAGGACAATAATACTCTTCAAATAATTGTTCTGCTTCACTTTTAGATAATGATCTCATAATATAATTATCATCTTCCTTCTGCATAATAAATAAAATAGGAGCATCCTGTCTATATTTAATATATAGAATCCAAATCATATCTTCATAGTCTCTGCCTTTATAGAATAAACCAGTACGAATATATGGTTCCTTAGGATTATCATTCATTTCAAGGTTTCTAATCATATATGAAAGATAGTAATCAATATCATCATTTTTCCTTAAACCTTTTCTAACATTAATTAAACATTTAATATACTCAAGCTTCTCATAGAAAAATTCTGAATCAGATAGACCTCTTTCCTGAGCACTTTTTTTGAGTACATCATTTAATTCTTTGATTGTTATTGTATCATAATATTCATCATGATTTATTGGTTCTTGAGATTTTTTTATAACATTATCTGAATAGACAACACTATCTTTAAAATCATGATGATCATCAATATCACTAAATCCAAGTGTAGGACTATCAAGTTTTACTCTTGTCATATCACGTTTTTTAGTAGGATCAAGTTTTAATCTATATTTTTCATTATTATTTATACATTCAGTAATAACATATGCATGAGAAAAATCATCATCACTTTTTTCCATTTCTATTTCAGCTTCGAACCCAAAATAGCGAAGTAATTTGATAAGTACTGAAGAAATATTAAAACAAATACCTTCAAAATCAGTAACATTAGTAACATCAATTGTTTTATTATAAATTTCTTCCTTTATTCGAGGATTTTTACTATAGAATCTCATATCATAAGAAAATAGTTTACATACATGTAAATAAATATATCGAATTTTAGTAAGTTCATCATAATCCGGATGTTCATTAAAATGAGCTTCTATATCCTTAATTAAATTCATACATTCACATCCTTATCACAAATAATTATAACATGTTAAAATAAGATAAGTAAATAAATAAGACATCTTATTACAAAATAAGTGTAAATTAATTTAAAAATAAAAACTAAAAAATGTAAAATTTATTATTGACTTTTATATATTGCTTTGCTATAATCTAATTACTGGTTTGAAAAAGCTAGTAATTAATGGGGCATTAGCTCAGCTGGGAGAGCGCCACGTTTGCACCGTGGAGGTCAGCGGTTCGATCCCGCTATGCTCCACCATTAAGAAATTAAGAGGACTTGAAAAAGTCCTTTTTTATTTATAAGGAAAGTGCGTTT
>DLOU01000024.1:16634-31299 GCA_002477275.1 Caryophanales bacterium UBA7476 | reverse complement strand
TTTTACCGGAACTCAAAAATACTCTCTTTTAAAAATTTAACATTAACCATTCAGGTTTTATTATTAATAGTAAACCCATAATAATCATTATAATTGAACTAACTAATGTGCAAAGCTTATTATACTTATTTGTAACTCCAGTTGCTTGAAGAGTTGCCATAGAAACTGTAAATACAAACATATCATCAATCATGTAAAAGAATATATATATTAATAAATATACTATNNCTATTTTAGCTATACCTTTTACATTATTAATAGTAAGTATTTCATTAAATATCATAGGAAATCCCAATGAACAAGCAAGTTCAATTAAATTAACACTAACAGCCAAAGTCATTATACCAATTAAAGCAAAAAGAAAACTTTTACTATTAATAATCTTTTTCATTTTAGCCATTAAACCTTTTCTTTTCTTAGCGTCAACTACAGTACATCCAGCCTCTTCTTTTCTAATTGTTAGATATTTTCTAAAACCTAAGATTCCCATTACAAGTATAAATATACTTATAGCAAGTTTTAAATATTTAATAGAAAGTGCCCCAATTACAAAATTAATACCAAGCATTGATAAGAAATAAACAAATCCTGATGTAAATAGGAACATAATACCTAAAAGCCATGCTTTCTTCTTATTTTTCATTCCAAATAACATGTTTATTAAGAATAATAATATCCACATAGCACAAGGATTAAATCCATCTATAAAACCAAGAACAATTGAAATAAGTACAATAGAAGTATGCTTCATATTAATTTTACCTAATATTGGAATTGTAACTTCATTCTTTTCTATCTTTTTCTTAGCATCATTACCTATATATTCTTTAAGAGTTTTTTCCATAAGTTCTGAGTAAGAATCACTATATCCGACAAAATAATCATCACCTATTACAGTAAAAGGAACACCTTTTTGAGTAACTCCAAGTTTCTCTTTAACTTGATCCATCATCTTAGCATTATTCTCATCATACCAAACTTCAAAATCATAAAAATTAACATAGTCTTTATAATCCTCTTTTATGTTTCTAAGCCAAGCTTCTTCATCTCTACAATGAGGACATCCTTCACCTCTAAATAAATAAAAATTTACTTTTCCTTCTTCTACTTCAGTTCCAGTAATTTCACTTACTACATCTTGATAGCTCTTACTAAGAGCAAAAATATTTAAAGGAAAAAATAATGCTAAAAAAGTAATAAATATAATTAACTTCTTCTTCATAATTAATTCTCCTTAATAAATAAAACTATATCATTATAATTTTTTTCTCCAATAGTTCTATTTATTTCATTTCCTTCTTTATCTAAAAGTATTAAAACAGGAAGTTTTTCTCCAACATTATATTTTGATACTTCTTCTTCATCAAGATCAAAATCAAGTTTTGATATTTTAATATTAAAATCTTTTTCTATTTTATTTAAATGCTTATTTAATACCAAACAAGATGTACACCAAACTGCACTTATTACTAATAATTCCTTATTCACAACTTTCACCATCCAATTTTAATTCTAACATTTTTAATTATTTTAATCAACTTAATAAGAAAAGAAAAAAGAGCTATTAAGCTCTTTCACCATATTGATTGTTTTCATTAACACTATCAGTTAACATATAAACAAGAAAAATAATTGGTCCTGCAAGTGGTATTAATGCCATAAAATAATACCATCCTGATTTGTTAATATCATGTAATCTTCTAATAACAAGTGCTATTCCTGGTATTAGTGCAGCAAGTGAATAAATGCTTGAAATAGCTAATGAAACAGTTTGATCTAATTGTAATAATCCACATATAAAACCAATAATGAATCCAATTAAGAAATTACATAAAATAACCCACCAATAATCACTTCTAGTACTACGTCCACTAAAATTAGTATAGTTTAACCAGAATTTCTTATAAGCTTCAATCATCATTACTCCTCCTCTAACATAATTATAAAACAATAGATATAATTAAGCAAGATAAGAAAAACTAAAGAATTATTCTTTAGTTTTTACTTTATCTTTTTCTACTACAATTCCGATTGATGGATAAGAAACATTACCATTTTCATCTTTTTCTTTTACACAGGTAACTGGTTCAGTATTTACATATAGAATACATCCTCCACCATCATATTCAGAATATTTACCATAAGAAGACATTGCAATACCTACAACTTCATAACCATCATAAGATTCATATTGATCGCAAGTTTCAAAGTCTTCAAATGGAATAGAAATAATATGTTCTCCTACTTCAAATTCTTTTGATGAAGTACTCTCTTTTGATTCAGATTGAACAAAATTTATTGGGCTACCAAAATCTCCATAAACAAGTTCTCCATTTTCATTTTTTCTTGTAGGAATGCATTCAACAGGATATTCATTTTGAAACAATAGACAAGCATGTCCAAAATAATTTCCATATTGTCCATATGAAGTAGTAGAAATACCAACTACCTTATACCCTTCATGATAATCATATTGCATGTTTTCTTTAGTTGGATTATCTATCTCTACAGAAATAATATGTTCTCCTACTCCAAATACTTTTATATCAGATGAATCAAATTGATAATCAGTACTTGTAGATGAACCACATCCAGTAGCAAGCATTGTACTTGCTAGAGATAATGCACATAATTTAGATTTAACTCCTTTAAATATTTTTAAATTCTTTATTTTCATAAAACCCTCCTCTATAAGAGTCCTGAAAATATAACAAGACTCTTATATCTAAATATAAAAGTCTTGTTCTTTATAAATAACCCAGATATTATTTTTAATATCGATTATTGTTGAGTTATTGCACTATTAAGTGGAACTACTCCCTTTCTAAGTTGTATTATACCACAAAATAATTAAAAAATCAATTATTTTCTCTCTATTGATACTATATCATTAATATCAATTATATCATCAGTAAGAGTATAAATATAATTGTTATCTTTTTTTACAATTGCTGTATCAAATATATAATTATTAGTTTTTATTATTAATGGTTTATTAAATATAAATCCTTCTTCACTAAATAAAGAGTTTATAAAATCTATATTTCTTTTTTCATCATTTTTAACAGCAACAACATACTCTCTATTATTTGAAATATCATTATTAATTTTATTATGAAATATTTTAGGTAGTTTATTCACTTTCTCACCTCTATAAATTTTATGTTATTAATGATTATTTTTTTCATTATTTTTACATAATAATTATAGGAGATGAATATATGATAAAAAGAAAAGCATTTAATCTAAATATTTTAATACCAATACTTATATTCTTTATGATAAGTCTTTTGTGTATAAAAAGTGCATCAATATATACATCTAGTTCACTAGGAAACTTAGTTATAAAGCAAACAATCTGGTATCTTGTTGGGATAATAATAGTAATAGGAATAGTAAAATTAGAAAATAAAAATATTTATAAATACGGAGTTATTATTTATATAACAGGAAATTTATTATTACTATTTCTTCTATTTTTTGCAGCACCAATTAATGGTAGTAAATGTTGGTTTACTATCCCTAAAATAGGTAGTTTTCAACCAAGTGAATTTATGAAAATATCATTAATGTTATTACTATCAATAATAATAGAAAAACATCATATAAAACATAAATCACCAACCTTAAAGGATGACTTTGTACTTTTAACAAAGACTTTTCTTGTAACACTTATACCATCTATTTTAACCTTTTTAGAACCCGATACAGGTGCAGTAATTATGTATTTTATTATATACTTTGCTATGATAATTACTTCAAATATAAGATTAAGATGGTTTGTAATACTTGGGATATTAACTCTAGGTTTAATTGGATCAACAACATATATATACTATTTTAAAAGTAAAACATTTATTAACTTATTTGGTACAAAAATGTTTTACAGAATTGATAGAATATTTGAATGGAAAAATGGTACTGGAATGCAGCTTGAAAATGCAATAGCAGGAATTGGTTCAAGTGGATTATTTGGTTATGGATTTAATAAAACTCCTATATACTTTCCAGAATCATCAACAGATTTCATATTTGCTGTTTATTCATCAAATTTTGGATTCATTCTTACTATTTTTCTAATATTCTTAATAGCCTACTTTGATATCTACATAATAAAACTAGCTCAAAAAAATACTAATTTAAAAAACAAATATATATTAATTGGTATAAGCAGCTGTTTAATATTTCAACATATTCAAAATATAGGAATGACACTTGGGATACTCCCAATAACAGGAATAACTCTTCCGTTCATAAGTTATGGAGGTAGCTCGCTTTTATCCTATATGATAATGCTTGGAATAATTCTAAATATATCAAAAGAAAAAAAGCGTAAATACATTTAATTTACGCTTTAAACTTCTTGTATAACAGTAATAATCATTGGATTAAGTTCTGTTTTTTCATAGAAGAAATGTCCTAATTTATCTCTTACATCATTTTTAATTTTACTATAATCAACTCTTTTAACAGCATCTTTTACATTTTCATTAATAATTTCCATTGAAATAATTCTTGTTTCTTCTAAAAGTTCTTGATTATCTTTAACGAAAATAAATCCACGAGTAAGTATTTCAGGACCTCCCACTAATTTTTTCGTTTGCTTATCAAGTGTAGCACTAATAATTACTATACCACTTTCTCCAAGCATCTCTCTGTCCTTTAATACTAAATTACCTACATCTTCTCCATTATTACCATCAATAGATATTTCTCCAACTTTTACTCTATCAAAACAATTTGTATTTAAATTACCATTAATTATTTCACAAATTTCACCATTTTGTTTAAGTATTAAATTTTCTTTTGGAATACCAACAGCATCAGCAATCTTCGCATTAGCAAGCATATAGCGATATTCACCTTTTACAGGAAAATAATATTTTGGATTCATTAAGTTAATCATTAACATATGATCTTCTTGTGAGGCATGATGTAAAAGATGATCTTTACTAGATAAATTAATAGCATCTGCTCCAAGCATTGCTACTTCATCCATTATTTCTGCAGTTATTTTTTCTATACCATCATAAGTAGGTTCAGTAATAAAAATAGTATCAGATTCTTTAATCTTAATATACTTATCAAAACCATTAATTATTCTTCTAAGATTAGCGAATGGTTTTTCTTTTTCATCAGAAATTAAAACTAAAGCATTTTTATCATTTAAATTACTTAAATCACCAACTATATTCTTATTTAATTTAATATATCCATTTTGACTTGCATAACTAAATATTTCTTGAAGTTGTTTACCCATTATAATTAATTTACGATGAGTACCTATAGCTTCATCAATTATTTCCTGCATTCTATAAAAGTGCGCTGGAAAAATAGTAGCAATTACTCTATCATTACTTTTTTCAAGTACTTCTCTAATAAATTGACCAGCTCTATTATAAGGACTAGTATGTCCTTCTCTTTCTGCATAAAATGATTCTGAAAGAAGACAAAGAACACCTTGTTTACCAACATACGCAAGTTTACCAATATCTGTTTTATATGGACCAGTAGCAGTTGAATCAAATACATAATCACCAGTATAAACAATAGCTCCATCTTTAGTATAAAGAACATATAAAAGTGCATCTGGTATCGAATGAGTTACACTAATTGGAAACATTACAAGTTTACCAAAATTTATTTTATTATGTGGTTTTATTTCAATTAAATTATATTTTTGATAATCTTCACCAATATCTCTTCTAACAATTTCTAAAGTTAGTTTAGTACCATATACTTTAATATTTGGTAATACTCTTAATATATCACTTACAGCTCCAACATTAGCGTCATGACCATGTGATAAAAATATTCCCACCACATTTTTAGCATTTTTAACTAAATAATCAAAATTTGGAATTATATAATCAATACCTAAATTATGATCATTATCATATTTTAAACCTGCATCAAAAACAAATATTTTTTTATCTACTTCTACAACATATAAATTTTTACCATTCTCATTTAGTCCACCTAGACCAAATATTTTTATTTTACTCATAATTACATCCTTTCTTAATATTTATACTTTAAGAATTATAATCACAAAAAAGAAGACAATATCTCCATAAAGTGAAAATTACAATCTTACTAAATTTTACCGTCAAAAAAAGTTTTTTATAAATAATTCCTAAAAGTAAATAACAGAACTAATTATATCACTATTGAACTAATTTGTCCAGTGCAGCCTTAGCAGCTACTTGTTCTGCTTCTTTTTTACTCTTAGCAGTTCCTTCACCAAATTTAAAACCATCTACTCTAACTTCAAATGTAAAAGTCTTATCATGAGCAGGTCCTTCTTCATTTAAAAGATTATATTCAACACTCTTTCTATGTGATTGAACAGCTTCCTGAAGTGCAGATTTATAATCACTAAAGAAAGTTGCATGTTTTTCAATATATGGAACTATAATATTTAAAACAACTCTTCTAGCAGTTGCATAACCCAAATCAACATATATAGCACCAACTAAAGCTTCAAATATATCAGCAACTATTGCCTTTGTATATCTTTTTTCTTCGTTTTGTTCACCATGACCTAATTTCATATAATCTGTAAGACCTAAATCAGTAGAATAAGTATAAAGTGCATTTTCACAAACGTAACTAGCTCTAAACTTAGTCATATTACCTTCATTCTCTTGTAAATTTGAATATAAGTAATCAGCAACTACTAAATCAACAACAGCATCACCTAAAAATTCAAGTCTTTCATAATCTTCTTTTCTTTTATGCTCATTAACATAACTAGAATGAGAAAAAGCAGTTTCATATAATCTTACATCTTTTGGTTTAATTTTTAATTTTTCAAACAACTTATCCACTTTAAATCACCACATACATTATATATCATTTTTAATATTATGAAAAGAATTAAATAATTTTATTGAAAGAAGAACTTTTTTTTAGTAAAATAGTAATCATGGAGGATTTATGAAAAAGGTTTTGATATTTTTTATTAACATCTATCAAAAAATACCAGGCCCTTGGCATAACTCTTGTAGATATACACCTACTTGTTCTGAATATGCTAAAATTGCTATTGAAAGATTTGGTTCTATTAGTGGCTCATATTTAGCTATTAAAAGAATTATTAGATGTAATCCTTGGGGAGGACATGGATATGATCCTGTACCTTTAAAGAAAGGAAGTAAAAAATGAAAAAGAAAATATTAATATGTTTATTAACAATTACAATTTTATTATGTGCTACTGGTTGTAGAAAAGATAATATGGAAGATATCGATATAGTTGTTACAAATTATCCAAACGAATACGTTTTATCTAGTATTTATGGAGAGCATGCAAATATAAGTTCTGTATATCCTGATGGTGTTAATGTAAATAATTATAAAGTAACATCAAAAAGAAAAAAAGATTTAAGTAAAGATGATTTATTTATATATACAGGTCTTATAGAAAGAGAAAGAACTTTAGCAGTTGATTTACTTGATATAAATAATGATTTAAAGATAATTGATACTTCTTATGTACTTGAAATTGAAAATAGTGAGGAAGAGTTATGGTTAAATCCTTCATATCTACTAATGATGGCTAAAAACATTGAAATGGGTTTAAACGAATATATAACAAGTAATTATTTAAAAAAAGAGATTGAAAATAACTATGAAAAATTAAAAGTTAATTTATCAGAACTTGATGCTGATTATAGAGTTAGTGTTGAAAATGCAAAAAGTAAAAAGATAGTTGCTAATAGTAGCGATTTAAAATATTTAGAAAAGTTTGGATTAGAAGTTATAATATTAGATGATAAAGCATTAGATAAAACATACAGTGAAGTTGAAGATTTAATAGATGATGGTGAAATAAAATATATTTATAAATTTAAAGATGATAAGAATAGTGAAAAAATAGATAATTTAATAAAAGACCACGATAACATTGAGGTTGTTGAATTACACAAAATTAATAATATTACAGATAAAGAAAGAGATGACAAACAAGATTATATTTCTATTATGAAAGATAATCTAGAGTTAATTAAACAAGAAATATATTAAAAAAAGAACATAGATTTAAAACTATGTTCTTTTTTATTCAGCTAATTTAATTTTAATATTAGAAATTGTAGCTTTTATATATCTAAATGCATTACCTTTTGAATCAGGTGCAGCTCCAAACCATACAGTAGTATCAAAATATTGTACTAAATCTGATACATCTTGCAGTTTTACAAGTTCTGAATTATTAATACTATAGTAAATAATATTATTATCTCTTAATATTCTAACTTTATTAACTTCAGAATATTTAATACTCTTACTTACCTTAACCTTTTGAATAGTTTGAGAAATTTCTAAATTATCCGCAGATATTCTTCTAAATACAATACCTGGATAACCACTTGAACTATTTTCAAGTTTAGAATTCATAAAAATTTGATTAGATCCACTATCTTGATTATTAGGATCATATTCATCTATTTCAAATGTAATTTCAAAATCTTTATTATAATTTTCACTATTATATAGACTTATTCCTGTATCTATATATTTTTCACCAGCATAATTACTACATTCTTCACCTTCAATGACACCATCTTTTCCATTAAATTTACATGCACCTTCTTGAGAGAATACTGTAGTAAGCTCTTTTTTAGTCCATTTTGCATAATATGTTACATCATCATCAACAATTGTACTTGAAGTAACTTCATTAATATAATCTATTTCTTCATACCATCCATCAAATTTATACTCTGGTCTAATAGGAGTTGGAAGCTCACCTACTGCCGAATTAGTATTAACTATTAATTCATCAAGACTATTTCCACCAGTAGTATCAAATGTAACAACTGATTTTCCATCATTAATTTTTATTGAAACCTTCTTAGTTTTACCAGATTTTTTACCTTTTATAGTAACAGTTGTTTCACCTTCAGATATACCTGATACATTTCCTAAATTATCAACAGTTGCAATATTTGTGTCACCGGATGTAAATGTATATTCCTCTTCTATCTCTGATTCATTTGTAATATTTATTTTCTTTGTAGTACCTAAATTAAATATTAATTTTTCATTTTCAAGTATTGCTGCTTCAAAAGATTTTTTCCAATGCGCATAATATGTAACATTATTATTAGGAATTAAATCAGAAATAATTTTTTCTCCACCATCAATAGTAGTATACCATCCATCAAGATAATAATTAGTTAGACTAGCTGATGGAAGATTCCCTAATTTTTCATTACTTTTTACAAGCTTTGTAGCAGAACCAACAGTTCCTCCGTTTGGATTAAATGTAATAGTATAAAAATCATCATCTGCATACTCTCCTAATTTTATATACATATTTGAAACTGTTGCTTTAATATATCTAAATGGAGTACCATCCCTATTTAGTGCAGCTCCAAAAACAGCAGGTAAATTAAATGTTTCATCAAAACCAGTTAAATCACATAATTCAGAAAGCGTAGCATCATTAAAGCTATAATAAGTTTTATTATCTTTTCTAACTATTTTAATAGTTTTAACATTACTTGCTCCCATTGAAGAAGTTTTAGCTGAACCATTAACCGATTCACTAATTTCTATAGAACCACTTTTTTCCCTAACTACAACTCCTGGAACAATTACATCATTATTAGTTTCATATTTTGTACTAAAAAAAGTAGGTTTATCAGTACCATCCTGATTATCTTTATCACATTCATCTATTTCAAAATAAATCTCATAATCTTTTAAATGATTTTCATCATTATATAAATATACACCAGTGTCAATATACTTCTGCCCAGCATAATCAGAGCATTCGCTACCAGTTATCACACCATTTGCCCCATTGAATGTACAAGCTCCTTCGTGTGAAAAAACAGTAACAAATGGAACTTTATTCCATTTAGCATAAAAAGTTGCGTCTCCTGTTATAACAGTTTCATTAGTAACCTCTATAGTAAAATCTAAATCTTGATACCAACCATCAAATTCATAACCGGATCTTGTTGTAGTAGGTAAATCCCCTACTTTGTCCCAATATTTAAGTGTTTTAGCATCAACTTCACTACCACCATTACTATTAAACACTACATTATATGATAACATTTCACTCTTTAAAACAATGTTTTGCACATTTAGATTTAAACTAATTTTTTCTTCGGCAAAAATCATAAATGGAGACATTATTATTGCAATTAAAATAAGAAAATTACCTACTTTTAATTTTTTAAATCTCTTTCTTGTCTTTTTACATATTAAAGCAGTAACAGAAATAATAAGTAAAACTAAATATTTTAAAATGCCATCATGAGTAATTGGATTATTTATCACAATATTACTTTCTTTTCCACTCTCACTTAGTAAATCTAAAGTAATAGCAATACTACTTATATTTATACTTTCAGTATTAATTAATTTATCTTTATATGTAAGTTTAATCTTTACTTTAGATGTACCATTTTTATCTATATAATTATCTTCATAATCATAATCTATCTTTAAATTATCTAATTCATTATTATCAGTTATACTTTGTATTTTCCATTTTAAACTATCAGTATTTTTTATTGTTAATTCATAAGTAACAAAATCATCTTTTTCATTAAATGTTGCGCTTAAATTGACATCATCATCACTAATAATAGGATCATCAGCTATAACATTATCACTTTTATCTACTATTTTTATATCTGTTGCTTTTATGCCAACTTCCTTGGCAAACACATTAGTAGATATAAAAGTAAATATAAACAATAATAAAAAAATAAATTTTACATTTTTGTTCATATAAACACTCTCCTATTTTTCATACAATATTATACCAATAAGAAAAGAATTTGTATATATATTTTACAAATTCTAGTGTAAACTAATAGTTAATAATATATAAATACTAATAGTTTTACATCTTATATAATTAGTATTATTAAAGTAAAACAATAATATACAAAAAAAATCACTATTTTAGATGTGATTTTTTTATACTTATTCACACTTAGCACCAGTAGATTTATAAAGTTTTTTTGCTCCTTCTAAAGTAAACTTATTATCTTTATTAACGTAATCTTTCATAGCACCATTATCTTTAACAAATTTTTTCATATTTAATTCTTCATAATTAATAGTTACTTTTGAAGTTAATTTTTTACCTTTTACTTTAACATCATAAGTATATCCACCATATAAAGAAGCATTTGATTTATATTGGTCTTTTAATTGTTTTTCAAAATTAGTCAATACTTTATTATCTTTTGATGTAATTGCTTGATTAATTTCTACACTTTCAACTATATCTTTTCTAGAATTAATAGCATACTCAGTTTTTATCTCATAATTGGTTTGTTTACTAGAACTACTACAATTAGTTACTACTTTTTTACCTTTACATCCTGTTAAAAATAAACATAATACTATTACAGCTACTATACTTATATATTTTTTCATAATTCACCTCTAAATACATTATAACCAATTATATATTTTTTATCAATTAAGAACAAAAGAAAATGCCATAAAGCATTTTCTAAATATTTTAATTAAATTTTCTTTTATAAACTGTCATACCACATAAACCAAATATAGAAAGTCCTAATAAATACATATATACATAAATGTTATCCTTTGTATCAGGATTATTTATACTACTATCTCCACTTCCATTAATAATAAATGTAGTTTCAAGATTGTCATCATTATATACAAAAGTTAGTTTATAAGTACCAGGTTTTAAAGAACTTAAATATTCTTTTTTTAATGTTAAAATTGTACTTCCACTTTCTAATATATAATTAGATGAATCTAATTCTTCATCATTTACTTTAACACTAATTAGATTTGCTAAAACACCATTAGTCTTAATTACTAAATCTTGATCATTAAATTTTTGATTTGCACCAAAAGTAATTTTATAATCATATTTCCATTTTGGATATAAAGTTACATTCAAAGTAACCTCACTATCAAAGTTATATTTAGTATTATATTCTCTATCAATATACCAATCTATAAATTTATAATTTTCTTTTGTTGGATTTTCTGGTCTAGTAATTTTACCACCTGAAGAAATAAATTGAGTATCTATATCAACACCTTCAAATTTAACTTCAAAAACTTGATTACCAGCTGCAGTCAAACTATAACTATTTCCAGCTGTAATTGTACTATATTCAACAATATCAGTAGTATTAGTTAAAGAAAATCTATTATCCGATTCATCCTTAAACCAACCAATAATATTAGTTGTACCTTCACCATAAGTTACACTCTTATTAATTGTTGATGCATCCTTGATTTTTAAACTTGTAACATTTGCAGATATATAGTAATCATTAGCTTGAGTCTCTGCCTTATTATTATAAACATCTGCTTTTTCTAAATCAGCACTACCTGAATATAAGTATACTCCTGCTCCAACACTAGCTTTGTTAGAATTAATGTCATCCCCAGATGAAATTATATTAGAACGAGAGAAAATTGCTCCTCCATAACTTGCTTCATTTTTAATATATTTATTATTAGTACTAGTTAAAGTACCTGATTCAATTCTAATTGCGCCTCCTGTTGAACCTTCATTAGATTCAAATTTAGAATTATTAATTGTACCGCTTTCTCCCCAACTTAATATTGCTCCTCCATAACCAGATGAGTTTTCTTTAAAAGTTGTATTATTTATTGTTAATGTAGATGTAGAATAAATTAATATTGCTCCTCCATAACTGCCTTCATTTTTTTCAAATGTTGCATTTTCAATATTAACAGGACCAGCTATAGAAGAAATTGCTCCACCATATACACCTTTATTACCACAAATTTTTCCACCTTTAATATTAATTGATGCACCATTCGAAGCATAAACAGCAGCACCCCATCCATTAGTTTGATTATCCTTTATTTCTCCACCATACATATTAAATGTAGCATTATTATAATCTAGTGCAATTGCACCACCAACACCAGTTGATGTAATAGAAGTATCTTTAATTACACCTCCATACATATTTAGTGTCCCATTTGTTTGAACTCTAAATGCTGCTCCTGCAAGTGCTGCTGGACCAGAATAATTATCACTAATAGTTACTCCATCATAAATATTAACAGTTCCAGCAACATTTATTAATGATTCAGAAGTTGAAACATTTGCTCCTCCACCTTGGATATATAGTGTATCACTTCCATCAGAATTACCTAAATTAACAGTAGCACTTCCAACACTCATTATTGAATGATAACCATAACTACCAGTTTCTGAAATTTTTATTTTATGATTATTACCAATTACAGTTACATTCTTATCATTAGAAATAAGAACAGGATTAGAAGTAGTTGGATAACTAGTAAGAATAATGTCATCACTTAAACTAACTATAAAATTTTCTTCATTAGATGAATTTATTGTAGCTATAGCATCAAAATACTCCTCTTGATTACTTACATCAATTTTCTCATCTGCATAAACAGAAAATGAGAACAATGAAATAAACAATATACAAAAAACAATAATATATTTTTTTTCATAAAAACTTCACTCCCTATCTTATATTATCTACTATCTATAATGTAACATATATATAAAGTAAAAACAACTATAAAGTTTATAGTTGTTAATCTTCAATATTTCTAATCATAGTATATTCATGTTCAGAAGTACTTACTTTATTATCATTTTTTAAATCTATATTATTAATACGTTTTTTCTCATCTCCATTAGTACTTTTATCAACTATTTGAAGTATACCATTATAAATTTCTAAATTGGATAATTCATTATATCTTAAAGTATAAATACTTTCTGAGCTTTCTCCATCATATTTATATACACCATTATTATCATAATAATAATATGTTTGATCATAAATATTTAATCCTTTAGCATTCTTAACTATTTCAGCACTTTCAAAACTATCAACACTTATACCAAAGAAATTATATGTATTATCATTGTTTTTATTAGAATAAACAAGTACACCATCAACTACATTTAATGGATAATTACCTGATATTCCATTAGCTATTTCTTTAATTTCTCCATCTTCTTCTGAAACTTTAAACAACTTATTATTACCAGTAAAATATAACACTCCATCACTATAAGTCATATTAGAACTCTTAAGTGTGTCAAATTGATAAATATTTACTTGATCTCCAATAGTTTCCTCTTCTTCATCATCATCAAGTAATCTATTAAATCCACTAATAGCACAACTAGAATTATTAAAATATATAATATCCTCAGTAACTATTAAATTAGTAGTTTTACCAATTGTACCATCTTTACACTTTACTTGTTCATAATCATATTCTTTCTTTAATTCATATATTCCATTTCCATCAGTAAGTGAAATAGATTCTATACTATCATTAAATAATAAATATAGTTTTTTATCATAGTATGTATAATCTAAAAATTCTCCATAATTACCAGTTCCTTGACTAATATTATAAATTGTCTTTGGAGTTTTTTTATTTCTTAAAACAACTATTCTATTTCCTTCTTTAGCAAATCCATAAGCTCCATCTAATTCACTATTTAAATTAACTATATTTTCAGTTTCATCTTTTACTTCATTTTTCTTTTTATTATTATTAACAACATTTGTAATAACAACTGCTACAATAATAACAACTATAATAATACCAAAAACTATTAATATTGGAAATAAATTTAAATTAAGATTTAATTTTTCTTTTTTCTTTAAAATAAT
>DLOU01000024.1:0-16582 GCA_002477275.1 Caryophanales bacterium UBA7476 | reverse complement strand
TATAGTATAACAATTATATTTTTTTAATTTTTAAAACTTTATCTATATAGCATTCTGGACACATAGCTTCATATTCTGAATCTATTCCATCAATTGATACTTCATCTCCACTTGATGCATATTCTCCATTAACAATTCTTACATTAAATTTTGCTTTTTTAGAACAAGAACATATCGTAACTAGTTCATCAATCTGATCAGCTTTTTCTATTAAAGCTTTACTTCCAGAAAATAATTCTCCCAAAAAATTAGTTTTAAGACCATAAGTAATTACAGGAATATCATATAATTTTGAAATAAGCCAAAGTTCTTTCACTTGTTCTTTATTCAAAAATTGAGCTTCATCAACAACTATACTATCAAGTTTTTCAATGTCAACTTTATCAGATAATTTATCATTTTCTCCTAAAAGTAAATCTACTTTTCTAGAAGCTCCTATTCTTGAAACAACTGTATCTCCTCCCTTTTTATCTACAATTGGTTTAACAAGCAAAACATTAAATCCGTTTTTCTCATAATTGTAAACAACCTGTAATAACTGTGTTGTTTTTCCACAACTCATAGCTCCATATTTAAAATATAATTTTCCCATACTATCACCATAATAATTATATCAAAAATAGATAGACTTTTGTCTATCTATTACACTTCTTTACACTATGTTTCAAGTTCAAAATCTTTATAATTTTTTGGAACTATACACACTATAGAGTTATTATCTATATCAATTCTATTACTTACATCAAGTACTTCAATATATTTTAAATTTCTAAGTACTTCTATTTTATTATCAATAATCTTATCATAATTAATTAAATCTGAATACAAACTAGATACAATTGAATCTATATAACAAGTAGACTTTATCCTATTAGAAATACTAACTTTTATTGCTCTATTAAAATCTTCTTCATTTAATATTTCTTTTCTATTTTTCAAAGTATTAGTAATAGACTCTAATAATTCATTTATTTTATTAGTCTCAAAAACTAAATTTATAACAGCATACTTATCTATAAAATCAAAATCAAAATAGTAATCAGAGAAAAGTTCTTTTTCAAATCCTTTTTCATTAAATAAAGAAGTACTACCAAATAATGTTTTTAATATTATATTTAAATAACAATCTAATACAAATTTATCTTTTATTTTTAAATCCTCTAGTTTAAGCTTTAAATTATAGCTAATCTTTGGAACTTCAACATTGTATTTAGCAATTACTCTTTTTTTACATACAGAATATTTTTCATCAACATCTTTTATTTTTGGAAGTTCTTTATATTTGTTTTCTCTATTTTCAAGTTCTTCTTTTAATATATTAAGTGTATTAGAAACGTCTATATTTCCAACTATTAATACAAACATATTCTTAGGTGTATAAAAGTTCTCATAACATAGATATAAGTCTTCTTTTTTTATACTTACTACATCTTCAACTTCTCCACCTATATCTATCCTATGATTATCTTTATTAAATACTGCTTTTCTAGATAAATCATCTAAAGCACTTTCTGGATCATCTTTATACATGTTAACTTCTTCTATAATTATACCTTTTTCTTTTTCTACATTTTGATCAGTAAAATAAGGTGTATTAACAAATTTTAAAAGATATCTTAAATTTTCTTCAAAGTTATTTGTACCAGAACAAATATATCTTGTATTTTCAAAACCAGTTGAAGCATTTACATAACTTCCGCTTTTACTAAAGAATTCAAATGGATCTTCACCACTTTCTTGTTCAAACATTTTATGTTCTAGAAAATGAGCTACTCCATTTGGTACTTTTTCAAAAGTTTTAGAACCATCAGGCATAAATTCAGTAGTAGTTGAACCATACCTAGTAGCATAAGTAATAAAATATCTTTTTTTATCTTCAAAAGGAACTAAATATATTTCTAACCCATTTTTAAGTGTCTCAGTATAAACAGAAATATCTAATTTTTTAAGATCAATTTTCTTCATCTTTATCCCCCTCTAATAAATAAATTGTATTAAGATGAATCTTTTTAGCTACTTTAACTATTTCTTCCTTAGTTACCTTACTCATTTTTTTCTTTTTAGTTTCAATATCATCTACACCTATTAAATCCATCATATAATATGAATCAATTATATCATCTTGACTTTCTTCAAGTTCATCTATAGAAGATAAATACATCATCTTAGCATTTTCTAATTCTATATCTTCAATATTTCCTCTTTTTAAAGAAGATATCTCTTTCTTGGTTAATTTAACAACTTCATCAAAGTTATTTTTACTAATACCAGCCCTAATAAGTAGTAAGTTATCAAGTTTATTAATAGTTGAATGAATATAATAACATAATGAATTTTTTTCTCTTACATTTCTAAATAATTTAGAATTAGTTCCACCCCCCAAAATAATACTTAAAAGTGTAAGTGGATACTTTCTTTCATACTCTGTTAAATCATTAAGAGTAGCACCCATAGCAAGTTTTGATTGATTAGTATCATTCTTTTCAACACAAGTTTTCACTTTTTTAGTTTTTATTTCACTTATTCTAGCTTCTATATCTATTTTCTTAAATATTTTAACAGGAAAATATTTCTTAATTAATTCTTCAATTTCGTTAAAATCAATATTTCCTATTACAAATATATCCATTATATCTGTATCAATCATTTTTTTATAATAACTAACTAAATTACTTGGAGTTATTTTATTTAAATCTTCAGAATAACCACAAGCCCTATAAGAAAGTGGACTTGATGAATCAATTTCTTCAAGTAATCTAATAGTACTATAATAACTAGTATCTTCTTTTAAGCTCTTAAAATAGGTAGATATTTTCTTTTGAATAGTATCAAAATAAAGTGTATCAAATTTATCATCTTGAATATTAGGTTTATATATACAATCACTAAATAATTTAATACTTTTTTCTAAATTACCTTCTTCTGTATATTTATCTTCTAATGTATTAAGGCCAAAGTTTAAATTACTATAATTCCCAAATCTAGTAGTACCACTACCAATAGCAGCACTATATAATTCTTCTTTCTTTATTGTAAAACTTCTTTTAGTCCTACATTCATAATTAGTAGTAGCAAGTATTTCACTTAAAAAGTTACGTATAGTAATTTCTTCTTTCTTTATTGGAGCATTGAAAAAAACTTTAACTCTTATTGTCTTAAATTTATCTGTTTTAATCATATGAAGTTTATAGCTACCTAAATCTTTTTCTTTGTATTCCATCAAATCGCCTCAGTTCTATATATATTATTTACAAAAAAAATTAATTTATTCTACATCAAGTGCAGTATTTAAAGCAAGTTCCATCATTTTTGTAAATGAATTTTGTCTTTCTTCACTTGTTGTTTCTTCATGTGTTATTAGGTTATCAGAAACTGTTAAAATACAAGAAGCTTCTTTCCCTAATTTTTTAGCATTTAAGAAAAGTGCAAAACTTTCCATCTCAGTTCCTAAACATTGATATTCATTATAAAGCATAGTTGGATTATCTATTTCATTATAAAAAACATCAGTACAATATATATTACCATACAAAACATCAAAATCAAGTTTTTTAGCTGTATCTAATATTTTTTGATTTAAAGAATAACTTCCTTCAGCAAAAGGAACATTTTCTCCATTTAAAATATCATCATAAGCAGAATTAGAATAACTCTTATCTACAACTATTAAACTATATAAATCTATATTCTCTGAATAAGCTCCACAACTACCTATTCTAATAATTTTGTCTACATCATAAAATTTAAATAATTCATAAGAATAAATACCCATACTTGGATTACCCATTCCAGATGCAAATACAGTTATTTTTTTACCTTTATAATCTCCTGTATAAGCAAGTATATTACGAACTTTATTAACAACTTTATAATTTTTTAAATATTTTTCAGCAATTAGTTTAGCTCTTAATGGATCTCCTGGCATTAAAACTACTTTTGCTATATCTTCCTCTTTTGCCTCAATATGTGGTGTTGGCATATTATCACACTCCTATTCTATATATTTAAATTATACTACAAAAAAATTACAAAAAAAAGGAGAAGTATTACTTCCCCAATAAATTATTCAACTTCTTCTACACTAATAATACCATGATAATGCATATTATTATCATCAAAAACAAGTGCACTCTTAGATATCCAAACACGTATAGTATAATTCTCTTCAGATTGTGGTGCAACTGTTCCAATATCTAAAACATTATTCTCTAAATCATCCAAATTATAAATCTTACTAACCTCTCCAGATGTATGTATACCTACTTTAATAATATTATCTGGTATTTTATTATCACTGCATAAATCTTTCTGATAAGCTTCTTTATCTTCCTTTAATACAACTTTATATTTTACTTTAGTACCAGTATTATTTTTTATAGTAACTTTATAAGCATTACTAGAAAGACCAACTGCATCAGTAACAGGTGTTACTTTAGTTATTTTAACATTCTCCCCCTGTTTACCATGATAAGTTACAGTAAGATCTGGTGAAGAACTTATCTTATCTCTTGTACTTTCAAATTTATAATAAATCTTATAAGTAGAAAAACATGCTATTAAAAGAATTAGAAAAATAAATACCAAAGACTTAAATAACATTTTATTTCTAGCTTTTTTATATAACTGATAATTCATAATATCAACCTCTCAAAACAATTATACACTATTAATTTGATGTATTCCAGTTAAAAGAAAAAATACTTACAAAAAATGTAAAGTATTATTTCAAACCATATCTACTAACAGTTTCTTCAACTACTCTCTTAATATCTTTTTCATTAAAAGGTTTTCTAAGAACTTCTATAATTGGATAATCATAAGCACGTGCAACTAATTCATTAGATCCTACACCAGTAATAATTGAAACAGGAATTTTTTCAAATAAATTATTTTCTCTAAAATAATCTAATACTTGAAAACCATTTACATTTGGCATATTTAAATCAAGTAAAATTCCAACAATTTTATTTCCATTATCTTGAGCAATAAGATTAATAGCCTCTCTACCATCTCCTGCTTGTAAAACATCATATTTATTATTAAATAGTTTTTCAATAAATCTCTTAATTACTTCAGAATCATCAACAACTAATATTGCTTGATCTTTAGGTGTACTATTAGTAGTTGTTTCATGAAAGACAATATTTTCTTCATTTTCTTGTCCTAAATAAACTTTAGTGATATTTATAGCCCTTATAGTTTCTTTTTCAAGTTCATCAAAATGTTCACTAATATAAAACATATCATTAGACTTACTTTTCATTTCTTGATCAAGTGCAAGTTCTGCAAGTTTATCAAAACCAAAGTATTTAGCATCACTTTTTAATGCATGAACTTGTATAGAATAATTAGACATATCTCCAGATTCTTTATAACTTTTTAATTGTTCAAGTTTCTCTGTAGCATCTGTTAAAAAATCAACAATACTTTGATTATATGTATCAATATCTCCAAACAACTCTAAACTTTTCTCAACATTAACCCCATTATCAATCAAATAATTTTGATCTTTCATTTTATTCACCTTCTCTTTACAAAAACTTTTGAAGAATTATTATTCAAATTACTTCTTTCAAATGAATCATCAGAACTTCTAAATCTAAATAATGAACTCCTATAAAAAACATCTTCTACTTCATTTGTTTTATTAACCTTCTTCTGATTACCATCTTTTTTCTCTCTTATTCCTTCTTTTTCTTCAATTAGTTCTAATATATCCATATCATTACCTCTATTAAATTATAATTTTTTTTTCAAATTTAATCAAGCATTTATATTATAGATATTTGTTTAGAATCTTATTTAATTCACTTTTTTAATGATTTATGAGTATCTAATACTTCAATATCAAAATTTTGAATGGTAAGATAAAGTAAAAAATTAATAAACGATTGTATTGATGTGACAAGAAGTATTTCTGGATGAAACAACTGAATTAAAAGAAATATTGGAAAAATTATAATATAAGATAAAAGTGATAAACATTTTATTTTTCCCATATTTTTTATATTACTAATTACTTTATAAGCACAGATAACTATATAAATAATTCCAACAACATATGTTAAAGTTACACCAAGACCATAAGAATAAACATAACTTCCATTATTATAATAATCAAGAGGTAAAATAAGTACAAGTGCACTAAAAACAAAAAATATTCCTAAGAAAATCTTAAATATTCTCTTTTCTTTTTTTTCAACATCAGATAATTCACTCTTTTCCCTAATACATATTGAAAAAGTATATACACAAAATAACGTTTCCCAGAAAAGTAAGTATATAAGATTAAATCTAGTAATAACATAATTTAATATATAATATTTATCTAAATTAATAATTGTATAAACACTAAATACATCATGTAAAAGGCCAATAATATTAGATATTATCATATAAATATATATCTTATTTTCAAATGTAAGAATTCTTTTTTTAGAATAAACTAATAATAGAACAACCATATAGAAAAAACTACATATTTGAAAATGTATACTACTAGCAACCATACTAACCATACTCCTATTATAAATAATTATATCATTAATAATAGAAAACAAAAAGACAAATAAAATATTTGTCTAAAATTTAATTCTGGTATTCTCTTTAACCATTTTTTTAACATTATCTCTTAAAAAATTATTAACTTCTTCTATATCATCATTTGGTTTAACAATAAATCCTTTACCAAATCTAATAACAAGATTATCACTTAGTTTAGCATAATCACCATTAACTGCAAATGGTACAACAAATGCTCCTGTTTGTTTAGCAATTTTCACAGCTTTTGTACTAAAAGGAAGTATTAATGAATCATCATAATCTTCTTTAGAAATAACTTCTTTTTCAACAAGTTCTAATAAAGTAGATTTAGCATGCAAAATACCTAGTTTTAATTCTCCAATATTAATAATTCCCTCATTATATAGTTTTTCTAAATACTTAACCTGTGAAAGAAGAGTATTTTTATCAAAAAGTGATTTAAACTCCTCAAATGGAATATTACTCTGTTTTAGTTGATATAAATTCATTAGTTTCGAATCTGTTAATATATTTCTTTCTTCTTCAGGGAAAAAACCAATACAACCACCTTCAATTAAGTATTTAATCATCGCTTTATCTACATCAACATCTTCAGTTAAAGCCATACCCATCATTTTTAAAAGTGATTTAGAATTTTCATCATATGAATCTCTATCCAAGAGAAAATGTACTGTTCTTTTTGTAGATGAAATAACAACAAAAGAATCAAGCGCATTCATATGATTTCCACATAATATAAGTGGACCTTCAGAAGGTATATTACCTTTATTAATTATATTAGGATTAAATTTATTTTTAAATATAGAAGTACCAAATACTCTTGTAGTTTGATACAAAAAACTATTTGACATAATTAATTACCACAATAATTTTTTTTATAATTTACCTTTCTTTTATTTTTAGTCCAATTTATAACAGTCAAATGTTTTATTAATCAATATTTATTGAACCACCCAATTAACTTATATCACACAAATATGTGTATTTCAATCATTTTTTCACATAATTAAAATGCAAAAGAAAAGAACCAAGTTAAACTTGATTCTTAATTACTTTATAAAGCTATAATCTGATTTAATCTCATCTACTGTTTTAGTATTAAAGGAAATATAGTATACATATCCTGAATTATCTCCACCCCATGCATCTATATAAAATTTTAAATCATTTCTTGTTTGAGTGCTTATATCTCCTAAATAAATATCAGTATTATCAATATTAGTCCATGTTGGTATGAGTTGAGCACCAGCACTATTTACCTGATTAGGATATTCAAGAAATCCAGTTCTTGAACCTACAAAATCTGTTTTTCTAACTATAACAGTATTATATTGAGATAAATCAACTACATCAGAATAAACAGTATAATATCCACCTGATTTTAAGTAGATAGAATCATCTAAAAATTCTGTTTCATCATTCTGCCACGTATTTGATGTATAAAGATTTTCGTAAAGAGTACCATTAGAATAATAAACATGATTAGAAGTATCACCCTCGCTTATTAATGTTATTCTAGCAAATCCGTTACCAGCTTTTGAATAATCAGTTGTTGGAGTTTCACTAACATTTGTATTACTAATAGTTTTTGTATCATTATCGGAAGAAGTCGTACAATTATAGCAAACCATATGCTTATTAAAAAGTCTTGAATTTGCAATATAACCAGATCCTCCTCCACCAGCAGCAGCACCTCTAGTTTGAGTTTGAGAAGCATAACCACCATAGTAGCCTCCTCCGCCTCCACCACGGCCAGATTGACTCCAATCACTATTATCAGCATTTTCTAATCCATTTTGACCTAAACCAAAACTATAGCCAGTTGTCTGTGTTCCGCCTGAGTTATCTGAAGTGAAATTTGCACATTTATCACTTGATGAATTAGTTAAACAATTTATACCAGCATTAGCAGTAAAACCACCGGCATTTCCACCATTCATTCCTTGATTCCAATGACTTGTAGCTCCTCCTCCGCCACCAGAAACAATTAGAATTGATTTTTTTGAGCTTTCAAGAGTTGAAAGAAGTCCGGATTTAGTAGCAATATGAGTTGCTCCTCCTCCGCCACCTCCTCCAAGGTATTCTCTAGAAGCGTAGGTAGTATCAGTAGTAGCATTACCACCAGTTCCACCACCATTATAACCACCAGATGACCCAGTCTGAGTTGTTACTTTTTCAGCAGTAGAACCGACATTTACATATAATGTTTCTCCTTTTTTAAGTAGAACTGTTCCGGTTGAATAACTACCATATCCACCAATATTTTCAGCATAACTATTTTCTGAATTTCCACCTTGTGCTCCCCAAGTCTCAAGTTTATAGTAACCTGAGACTGGAGCAGTAAAGGTTTGTTCAGCACCAGTATAGTCGAATTCACTTACATTGACTTTTTCGATTAACTTTATTTTTGCATATCCATTTCCTGTGTGACCGGTTGTTGTTGTTCCATCTGGTTGAATTTGACCAACATATTCTCCTTTTTCTGTTGTCCAATTATAACCAGCACCGTCAATCATAATAGTATCCTTAAATACATATCCAGAATAATGATTTGAGCAAATTAAATCAGTTGTTCCATTTGCACACGTATTATTATTAGAATCAAGTCTTGGTGAAGTATCAGAAGCAGATTTTATTGCAACAGAACCAGTATGACCAGATATAAAGCTTGATCCACCAGCTCCAGAAGTTTTGTAACCAATGTTAGAAGAATTACCTCCGTAGTAGCCACCGCCACCTCCAGCAACTCCATCGCTGTCACCAACACCTGAACCGTCTTTTCCAATACCAAATTGATATCCAGAAGTTTGAGTACCAGGTGGAGATTCAGAAAAATTAGAGAATCCTGATAAACCTCCGGCATATCCAGAGACATAATTATATGATGCTCCGCCTCCACCTCCAGCAACAATTAAACGAGAAGCAAGAGAAGAAGAATCATTCCATAAAGAACCAACTAATCTAACATCGGTAGCTCCTCCACCACCTCCGGAAGATTCATCATCATTATTATCCCAAGTACCAAGACCTCCACCATTATATCCACCTAAAGAATTTTGATGTACAACAGCATCAGCTCCTTTTCCTCCAACATAGATATATAACTTTGTTCCTGCTGGTAAATATATATTACCAGATGTATAGGCACCTAATCCTCCATCTACACATTTATTTCCATCACATAAACTTCCTCCACCTTGTGCTCCCCATGCCTGAACATTATAAACTCCAGACATTGGCGCTACAAACGTTTGAGGTCCTCCTGTATAATCAAATTCTTTTTCCAAATCCTCAATTAATGTTATTTTAGCATATCCATCACCAATTTTAGATGTATCAATCAGTGGATTTTCACTAACATTTTCATTAGTTAATGTTAATGTTGCTTCAACATTTGATGTATCACAGTCATAACAAACCATATGTTTATCAATAAGGGAAGAACTAGCTATATAGCCAGAACCTCCACCACCTCCAAGATTAGTTTTAGATCCCATTGCAGTACTTGCTAAACCTCCATAGAAGCCGCCTCCGCCACCTCCGTTTCCTTCAGCACCCCAATCACCATATGAGGTTCTATTTGGAGCAGATTGACCTAAACCAAAACTATATCCCGAAGTTTGTGTTGCTTTATAATTTAATTCACTTGTAAGTGTCGATACTGGATTTCCACCGTTGAATCCTCCTCCGGATCCACCTTTATCTTCTTCACTAGCCCATCCAGATCCTCCACTTGAGCCAGCTCCTCCTCCTGAAACAATTAATATTTTTTCAGAAATATAATAAGTTTCATCATCAGAAAGATTTCCTTTATATTGTTCAAGTTCTGATAGAGTTCCAGAGACTAAAGCAATTGATGTTGCTCCTCCACCTCCGGATCCACCTGTCCAAGTACCATATGCATTTCCTCCGGATCCTCCGCCATTATAGCCTCCAGATCCACCTTCGGCTCCATTACTATCTTTACCTTGACCACCTACATTTATATATAGTACGTCTCCTTCTTTAAGGAATACTTTGCCAGTTGAATAACCTCCATATCCAGAGATTTCTCCTCCACCTTGAGCTCCCCAAGTTTCTAGTAAATATATTCCTGTTTTAGGAACTATAAATACTTCTTCTTTTCCTTCAAATGAGTATTCGTCACTATCAGGAATATTAGTAGTTGTTGTTACTTTTAAATTAATCGTTCTATTTATAGAAGAATAATCAGTTATACTTCCAGATGTAAATGTTATTATATCTTTTTCGTATCTTGTATCAGAGATTGTAAATAATCCTGTACTGTTATCTTGAGTAACTGTTATTGGTGTTCCATCAGCAAGACTTGCTTCTACCATATACATGAAATTCTCTGATATTTCTTTTTGGAATATACTTACCCTATATTCTGCATATCTTCCTTCTGCCGGCTCTGAATAAGTATTTCCATCTTGATCTTTCCATACTAAGTTATCAGTAGTTATAGTCTTAGTATAAACAGCATTTGTATCATCTACATTTACTCTCCAATCATAATCTATTGTTCCATCATCTGGTGTTAAACATTCTAGAATACAATATGGATAACTAGTATCATTTTCAGTATAATTTACAACTGCATAATTTGGTTCTATTGCACTAGGAGCTTCAGGTTTAGCACTTGTTGAACCAACTATTCTACCATCATAATAGTTAAATGTACCATCAACTTTCTTATAACCAATACCAGTTGTTGTACCAACAGCTCTTATTTCAGGATCAGTTATAGAAACATCAGCAGCAGCTATTCCAGAACCATCATAAGTTCCAATAGTAACTGTTCCTGCATTTTGATATACACCATACGATGTAACAGAATCTTCTACTAAAACATTACCTTTCTTAAGTATTGTTGTACCTCCACTATTATAGATACCATAAGAATTAGTAGCAGTACCTAAACTAATACTTGTTGGTGATAAAGTACTAGTTGATGAAACATTATAGATTCCATAATTAATATTAGATGCCCCTACATTAATTGTACCTTTTTTATAATTGAATGTTCCATTATTAATTATTCCAAACAAATTTCCATAAGAAGTATTTGAAATACTTACATTCAAATTAGTATTATTCATAGTAACTGTTCCAGAATTATTATTTAAACCAGTAAAATTATTATTTGAATTTGTAGTTCTTGTAAATGTCAATGTACTACCATCTAAATTTATTGTACCAGTATTATATATTGCTTCCACATTTGAACTATTAGAATCAGTATATGAAATAGTACTACTATCAATAGTTGTAGTTCCTCTATTATCAATTCTACCAGTATAATTTACAGTATCAAATTTAAGTGTTGAAGAATTATTAAATACATTTCCAGTTATTGTTGTATTATCTATATTTAGGTTTGATGTATTATATATTTCTAAAGCATTACCACCAGTTCTATTAATTGTTGCATTTCCAGTTATTGAACTAGGTTTTGAATTAGAACCTGTCATATATATTACATAACTTCCAGTTGATGAATATGATCCACCATCAATAGAAAGTAAACCATTATAGTTATATAAACTCCAATTAGAAGTAGTTATTGTTGAATTATTTAATTCAAGTTTTGAATTAATACTTTCATTTCTAATTCCACATGTTCCAGTTATTGTTGATCTACTAATAACAGCTTCATTATAGTTAATAACTCCATTTACAGAATTAATAATCACATCATTTAATTCTAAATTTCCATTACTACTATTATTAATAACATAATTTGAATTATTTGAAGTTAATTTAATACCATTAATATTTAAATCATTATTATTAGTAATTAACGTAATAGAAGAAGTTGCTTTTATTTCAGAATTTTTATTAGAATCACTATTTATAATACTTAAATTACCATTATTAGTTATTGCTTTATTAGTTGTTATATTATATCCTGACATATCAAGTATTAATTCTTTATCAGGTACTGTAATTGTATAATAAACACTTACATTATCAAGTAAAATTAATTTTTCTCCTGATACAGCTTCATTCATAGCTGTTTGAATACTAGTAAATTTCTCTTTTGTTGCATCATTTTGAATAATTTCAGTTTGACCTATTAAATATGCAACTTTATAAGTAATACTATCAATTACTTCATCTTCTTCGTTAATAAATGAATCATTCTCAACATTTGCTATGTTTCCATAATATCCTTTTGTTTTTCCTTTAAGTATTCCATCATAGAAGTTAACTGTTCCACTTCTAATATATAATCCATATGTTTCACCTTTTACATTAGGAATAGTTTTACTTATATTTTGATCTTTAACACCTAATGTTAAAGTACCAGAATTTTGATATATACCATAGCTACCTCCAATAAATGTTCCTCCATAAACTATCGAAGTAGATTGATTATTTAGACCATAAACTGGTGAAGTAAATGTTCCTCCATTAATCGTTAAAGTACCACTTGTATTTACAATTGCAGCCCAGTTAGTTGATTGAGTTTCAAGATCTGCATCATTAATAGTTACATTTGAATTATTTTCAAATATAAATCCAGTAGCAGTATTTGTTCTATAAGTACCTCCATTTAATATTGCAGTAGTTCCTAAAAGGTACAAAGGATTTTCACTAGTTGAAGTAAATGTACCATCATCAATTGTAATAGTTGAACTACTTGTCTGAATAACTTCTTCACTTGGTGAATTAAATGATCCTTTCTCAATATTAATGGTTCCACCAGATGCATTAATAACATTTGAATTAGTTGATGAATATGTTCCGTTTTCTATATTAAGTGTTGCAGCATCAACATAAACTACATTAGAATTTTCAGTTGAATATGTTCCATTTTTTATAGTAACATTTGCTGATGTATCTACTTTAACTCCATATGAAGAGCTTGTAGCAGTTATTGTAATATCATTAATTGTACCTGTCGAACCACCATAAATTCTTACTGCTGAGTATGAACTACTATTTATAGTTCCATCATTTATTGTCACTGTTGAATTATTGTTAGCTAATATCAATGAATTTGAACCAGTACCATTAATTGTTCCATCATTAAATATAAAATTACCACCAGATGTAGAAAATGCATTTTTATTTGAATTATATATTCCTGAATTTACTGTTAATGAATTGTTATTTTGTAATAAAATTGTTGATGTATTATTAGATATTGTTCCCTCTTTCAAAGTTGAACCATCATCTATAGTTAATGAACCATCATTTGTTATAGTTTTTGTTATATTCAATGATTTTCCATTCAAATCAAATAAAATAGTTTTTTCTTGTGGTATTGTCGCACCCATAGTTGTAGTTGCATTATCAATTAATGTCATAGTACCAGTAGTACCAATTGCATCAATAGCATCCTGTAAGCTATTAAATTCTTGTTCACCTACTTTAACAAAGTTTTCTTGAACACCTAAATATGCTGTTTTATATTCACCATCTACACCTTCTAGAATAGTATATCTATCAGGCATAGAACTAATTGTTCCACCATTATATCCACGAGTTTTTCCTTTAAATAAGCCATCATAAACACTAACTGTTCCTGAATTTATATAAAGTCCGTACTCTTCACCAACTCCTAATGGATAATCTGTCTTCACTGTTTCATCATTAGTACCAAGAGTAAGTGTTCCACCATTTTGATAAATACCGTATTTATTTGATGTAAATGATCCTGTATTAATATTAGCAGTACCTTCATTGATTAATCCATAAGTTTTTCCAGTAAATGTTCCGCCGTTTACTGTTACTGTAGAACTATTATTTAAACCATATTTATTAGAAACAAATGTACCACTATTTATAGTTAAAGTTCCACTTGTATTTGTAATTGCAGCATGACTAGTTGATTTTGTTTCTAAATCTGCATTATTAATTGTTACATTTGCATTACTTTCAATAATAAATCCTGTAGCTGTATTAGTTCTGTATACTCCACCATTAATTGTAATTGTACCACCAACTGAATATAGTGGATTTTCTGCATCTGAACTATAAGTACCATCATCAATAGTAACTGTTGCATTATGAGTTTCAATAACTTCATTATTTAAAGAAGTAAATGAACCTTTTTCTATAATTAGTGTTCCACCAGAAATATATACTGCATTGCCATTTGTAGAACTGAAAGAACCATTTTTTATTGTAACAGTACTACTACTAGTAGCATTAATAACACGATTTGAAGTTGTGGTTACATTTGCATTATTAATATTTAATGATGATTTCTCTACTACAAATCCATAAGAGGTTCCTGTTCCAGTAATAGTTATATTATTAATTGTTGCTTTTGCATTTGAAACAAGTTTTAAAGCATTATAACCGTTAGATCCTGATGGGTTAATTTGTCCTCCATTAAATTCAACTGTTCCATTTGAATTATATATAGTCGAAACATTTTTTTCACTTGAGATTGTTCCATCATTTAAAACTATTTTTCCATTAATTGAATGGATGAAGTGATTTTTAACATCATATATACCTTTGTTTATAGTAATTTCTCCTGGACTATCAAACATAATACTTGATGGATTTGTAAGTGCTCCACCTTTTTCACTACTATTGTCATCAATAGTTAATACTCCACTATTTGTTATTGTTTTTGTAAGTGTTAATGAGTGATTATTTAAATCCCATAAAATTGTTTTACCATTTGGTATTGTTGCTGCATCAGTTATGTATGCATCTCCAATTAATGTCATTGTACCAGTACTCTCTATTTCATCTATTGCATCCTGCAAATCATTAAATGTTTTTTCTCCTACTTGTACAAAATCACTTCTTACATCAAGATATACTGATTTATATACTGTAGTTTCTAATGTTTCATCATCAACAATACCCTTTTCTCCAGTAATAACTTGATATCTTCTCGGTATATTTGTTGGATTTCCATATAATCCTGTTGTTTGTCCTAGTAAAATACCATCATAGAAATTAAGTGTTCCAGCTGATTTATAAATACCATAAGTACCTCCTATTATTTCAGGTTTTTCTTTACTTACAGTTGTATCATCTGATCCTAGAGTAAGTGTTCCACTTGACTCTAACACTCCATAGTTTCCACCTTTGATAACTGGGTTAGAATTAATATTAGTTGTTCCATTTACTCTTACTGCGTTTCCACTTGTTGATGTAATTGTTCCTCCATTGATATTAAGTGTTCCATTTTCTTGATAAACACCATAACTTGAAGTAGAAGAAATATCTCCACCATTTATTGTAAATGTACCACTATTTGGGCACAATGCATATGAACTATTTGAATGATATGTTCCACCATTTATTGTAACATTAGAATTTGACCATAATACTATTCCCGAACCAGAATTAAATGTTCCATCTTCAATTGTTGCTGTTGAGCCATTTACATCAAAAGCAATACTTTTATCTGAAGTGAATTTTCCTCCTGTTACTGTAATATTTGCAGAACTTGTTAATCTTACTCCATATCCATATGTATTTGATGCATGAAATTCTCCTCCTGATATTGTTGCTGTTGAACCATTTAATGTTAAAGCTGCATAAAAATATGAAGATGAAGTTACTGTTTCAAGATATCCACCACTTACATTTACTGTACCACCATTTGAATATACTGTATGAGCACCTGTTGCTGTACTCTTTATATTTCCATCAACTATATTTAATGTTCCATTATTATTATATATTGTATTATTATTTGATGTTGTATATTCTCCACTATTTACTGTTAATGTTCCTCCATTATTATTTATTGCTTGTGTATTCGCTGTTACATTTACATTATCTAGTGTTAAATTACCACTACTATTTAATATTCCATATTTTCCTGATGCATTTGATATTGTGTTTCCATCTAGTTTTAGAGTACTTCCTGTGTTTTGTACTCCAACTATTGTTCCACCTGTTATTGTTACTTCTTCTGTTGCTATATTATTTATCGCATAGTTAGATGATGTTAAAACTGTTTCACTATCTAGTGTTATTTCTCCTGCTGTCTTATTATTTAATGCATATCCATTTACAGCTGTTAAAGTAGATTTATTTATTGTTATATCTCCACTAT
>DLOU01000014.1:2902-4636 GCA_002477275.1 Caryophanales bacterium UBA7476 | reverse complement strand
GATATGTGTAATGAATTAAAACAATCTTTAACAAAAAGAAATCATTTGTTAAAACCACAGATTTGCTTTGTTTAAAAGGAAAACTTCATAATTTTCATTTAACAATTGTAGATGAAAAAAATAAAGTATTAAATAATAATGAGTTTTTATTAGTTTTGTCAGTTATTTAATATAAAAGGCGTTCTCAATAATTATATTTTATTAATTATTAAAAAATGAAATTAAAATTATAAGTATTGAATTAGCAAAGGTATGTTTAATTACATATCTTTTTTTGTTGTGTAAAAAAGAAAGGAGAAATGATATATGAATTTAAATTATGCAATATTTAGAAGTGAACCTATTATGACTATACCTGATTTAGCACAAATAGGATCACATAATAAACGAGAAAAGAAAGCTTATCAATCTAATCCAGATATAGATATAAGCAAAAGTGAAAATAATATAGAACTTGTTCCACTTAATATGAAATATACTAAAGGTTTTGATGAATTAACTAAAGAATATAAAAAAGAACACGAAGAAAGAATGAAAACTGAAAGAAATGATAGAAAGAAAAAATACCATGAAATGTTAAATAGTTCTAAAAATTGTGTTGCTGATGAACTTATTTTTACTGCTACTCATACTTTTTTTGAAGGTATGACTAAAGAACAAATAAAAGAGTGGGCTGATACTTGT
Source organism: Caryophanales bacterium UBA7476 (assembly GCA_002477275.1). Lineage (GTDB taxonomy): Bacteria > Bacillota_I > Bacilli_A > RF39 > UBA660 > CAG-417. Next base: position 3,952 of record DLOU01000014.1, on the reverse strand, counting down.
ATGGAATTTGTTTATAAAGATTTAGGTTATAAAAAAGAACAAATACTTCATGCAACAGTTCATTTAGATGAGAAAACACCTCATGTCCATTGTGTGGTAGTTCCACTTGTTAAGAAATTTGATAAGAGAACTAATACTGAAAGATATACTATATCTAAAAAACAATATATTAAAGATAAAATACACTTATCTGTGTTACAAGATATGTATCATAAAAGACTAACTGAAAAAGGTTATGATTTAGAAAGAGGTATTAAAGGTAGTGATAATAAACATATTAAGATTAAAGAATATAAAAGAATGACTAAAAAATTAAATCACGAATTAAATGTAAAAAACGATAGATTCGATAAAGCAATGGCAGATTTTGAAGAAAAAATGAAAACTACTAAACAAACATTTATTGTAGATAAAGACTTTGTTAAGGTTAAAAAAGATACTTTTGATAGTATGAATAATGTTATAAATGAATCTAAAAAAGTAATGGAATTACAACCTAAATTACAAACAATATTTAATGAAGTAGATAGTTATGCTAATAGTTATAAATCATTAGAAAAGGAAAATCAAAAATATAAAAAAGAAGTAAATAAATTAGAAATTGAAAATAAAGAATTAAAACAAGAAAATAATTCATTACTTTATAGATTGCAATATTTATTTGATTTATTTAAAAAGTTTTTAAGAAAACTATTACAACGAGGTAATGATTATACTAAAGAAGAAACTACTGATGTTATAAAAGAGTGTTATGATGAATCTGAATTTGATATGGAAGATGTTGTTAAAATATCAAGAGGAACAACTAAACAAGATGAATTATTTGATTATGTAGATGCACCAAATTACTATAAAGAAAGAGTAAAAGATTATGATGGTTATGACAATAGTAAAGATAATGATTTTGAAATATAGTGATGCACTCTAAATTTTGAAAAATATAAAATGCTGCAAAATATGAATCACTAAACTTGTTATAAATAAATGAATTAATAATACAAATGATGCACTTTTAAATATATTATGATGCATTTTTGCAAGTGCAAAAAT
>DLOU01000014.1:0-2863 GCA_002477275.1 Caryophanales bacterium UBA7476 | reverse complement strand
CTTATGCCCATTAAAAATAGGAACTATTTTTATATATAAAATCAGCTGATTTTTAGGAAAAGTGCATCACTAAAAAATATTTTTTTAAAAGAAATGTCTTGATTTTTTTAATTTTTAGAGTGATTAATTGTTTGGGAAAAAACTTAATTATTTCTATTTAATTTAGTTATAGTTAAGTTTAATCCTTAAGTTTAATCAACTATAAGCATAAAAAAAGAAAATGGCTTAAATGCCATAAAAATAGCTAATAAAGGAGGAATGAAAAATGCTATTAGAAGATAATAATTTAAAGATAGTTAATATTATTGAATACTTTGATGAATTAAAAAATGTTGATAAGGTAAGACTAGCAATTTATATTTTAGAAAATAAAAACTTTAATATTGATTATAATGTAAACAATATAATTAATAAATTAAAAATAGTAATGAGTGATTTAGATCCTGATTATAACAAAGTAATAGTAAACTTTTCAAAGTATAAAAATTTAGTATTGCTTTCATCAAAATATATGGAATTAGATATTGAAGATAAAAAAAGATGTTTAATTGAATTACTATTTAATATATATGAATCGGATTTTGAAGATAAATATATTAATGAACTGATTAATAATAATTTAGATGTTTATAATTTTGCTTATTTATCTAATGTATCAGTAAAATAAAAAATGGGAATGTGTTATTAAGTTGGCACACTTTCATTTTTTTTATTTTCTTAAAAATTTTTCTATTGAGATTTTGCAATTTTTACTCATTAAACACTTAACCTATAACTTAGTATTTAATGTCAATTTTTAATAATATTTAGATTGTAAATATAAATTATTAAAAAAAGATGTTATAATATATATGAAAGGTAGTGAAATAATGAAACCAAGAACACAAAGAGAACAAGAATTAATAAATAGTGGATTATTAGAAGCAGTTAAAATGCAATATAGAAATGTTAATCACAATATACCAGATAAATATTTTTTGTTAATAGCAGATTATATTGATTCAATAGGTCAATTAGATTTTGAAGGTGGATTATATCTTGATCCAGTAAAAGTAGCTCAATCTTTACCAAGTGTTTTGACTGAAATAGTTGATGCTAATTTAAGTGGAATACATGGTAGAACTGACGGAACAAAAATATCAATGAATCAATATTTAGATTATGAAACAAATAAATTATACTTTTTTCATGAATTAACTCATGCATTACAAACAAAAAAGATTAATAATCAAGAACAATGTTCCTTTTATAATGGAAATACTGGAATGTTTTTAACTGAAGGTGCTACTCAATTTACTGCTGAAATACTTTATCATTTATCAAATGGAACAAATATACAGTATAGACAGCAACCCAATACTGTTAGAGGTCATGCAGAACATACACCGTATAGTCCATTATCAGAGTATCAACTAAATGGCAATATATTAATGCTATTATCATCATCTTTAGGAATTCCATTAAATCAACTATTGGCATTAGGATATAGAACAGATGGTAGAGATTTATTAAAGGATATGTATGAAGTTTTTCCAGAAAATGTTGGCAAATTTGAAGAATTTATGTTGGATTTAGAAAAAATATATTCTATTGATAAATTAATAATTGCTGGTTATGGTAATCAATTACAAGGTGATCCAGTAAATATTGAAATGCAAAATGGGTATAAATTTGCTGGAAATGTTCAAACTCAAGGTGATTTGATAAATAAAGTAGAAAGAGAATTAGCAGCTAGTTTTATTGCTAATAATGATACTAATTATGTTCTTCAAAATTATGAAAGAGTTGCAATGTGCTTAACAACTCCAGAATTAAAACAGCAATTTATGAGTGCTATTAATGAACTTTCTATGTATCAAAATCAAGATAATATGGAACATACTTCATCTGGTCCTAGGAGGTAGTGATGAAAGCAGAACAAGAAAAACAATATATAAATAATTTGAAGAAAAAATTTAAATTTAATAAGAAAAGTTATAATTTATTTTTAAATCAATTAAATAATTTTAAGATAGCAGAATCAGAATTTAAATTACCTAATCATTCTTATCAAATAGGCGATGATGTTTTATTGAAAAAAGGAACATTTATGCATGGAACTAGAAAAGGATTTGAAGGAATTGATTTAATTATTGAATATGGTTTTTTAAGTTCTAATATTCAAGACTTTAATGCAAGAGCACAAAAGACACCTTATTGTGTAAGTATGTGGAATATACAAAAAGATGTTTTATTGAAGGACTATGTTAACTTATATAGTGGAATGACCATTAAATATTCTGATTTTAATGATATGCCAAAAACAAAATTAGTTCCTTATAATAAATTAGATGAAGAAATTGAAAATAGTAGAACAATGGATATTTGGATGTGGACAGCTGAACAGACAAAAGAAATTAGATTTTTGCCATCCTTAATCAGGGATAACAATCAAATTGCTTTTATTTTAAATACGGACAATAAATATGCACAAAAATTGATTAATAATGATATTTTTAATTTAGATTTTGATAAAAAAATATTAAAAACTTTTATTAGTAAATGGTTTATTGAAAATTTTATATATGCTAAAAGAGATGATTTTACTACTAATAGGGAAAGTGCAATTATATTTGGTATGCCAGCTTGTTTTATAGAAGGAATTTTTGTAGGTAGAAAAATAGAAAATGATTTAGAAAAATTAAAAATTATAAAAGAAAAATTTCCACAATGCTATATATGTAATTTAGATGGTAAAGTAATAAAATAATAAATTCCTAACCTAATTAAGTTTTTAAATACTATATAAATGAAAGGTGATTATTGTGGATAAGATTTATGATAAATATTATTATAAAATATATTATTGGGCCATAAAAAAGAC
>DLOU01000051.1 GCA_002477275.1 Caryophanales bacterium UBA7476 | reverse complement strand
CTTTTGTCAACAGTCTGAGAATGTATATTTTATATACACTCTTTTATTTCTTAAGGTTTTAATGCAGTTATTGGTACTACATAAACACCATCTGGTCTTTTATATGAAGAACTTGTTAATCCACAAATTACGCAAAGCACTTTAGGTGGCTTACCATTTTCTGCCACTATATCATTTTTTATTTTTAATAAATTTTGAGCAGCTTCTTCTATTTGATGTGCACCTAATTTTATTTCAAATGCACACCAATCCCCATCCTCTAATTCTATAATACTATCTATTTCTTTTTCTTGATAGTCTTGATAATGATAGCATTTTGCATTGAAGCTATCAGCATACACTTTTAAGTCTCTTTCTACTAGTGCTTCAAATAATAATCCAAATGTTTCTAAATCTTTTATTAGCATATCCTCGCTTTTAATATTTAGTAAAGAACAAGTAATTGATGGATCAGTAAAATGTCTTTTCTCTGATTGTTTTACTCTAACTGATGAACGTATATTTGTTGAAAAAGGTTCATCATTATCCAACAAAAACAATCGATTTAACGCATCTAAATATATTTGCACTGTTTCTTTATCTATATCTTCTAAATCTTTATCTTTTATATCTCTTATTAATGTCTTGTTTGATACTGTCGTACTTTCATTTCTTGCAAGTGACTTTAATAATAGTTTTACTTTATGTGAATCTCTTTTAATGTTATCTAATCTATTAATATCATCATCTATTATTAAATTAATGTATTCATTAATTGTAACTGAAACTTCCTTAGTTGATAATTCAATATTACCTGGAAATCCACCTCTTATAATTAGCTTTGCCAATCGTTTTATATCAATATCACCTGTTAGTTTATGAATTATTTTTCCATCACAGATATCTTTAAGTGATATATCGCCAGTCGAATCGCCAGATTCATACAAGCTCATTGGTCTCATTCTGATTTTTCCAAATCGTCCTGCTCCACTATGCAATATTCCTTTTCTATTTGGAGTAGACGAACCTGTTAAAATATATTGTCCTTTTTTTCCTTTATTATCAACATCTATTCTTATAGCATCCCATAAATTTGTGGCTTCTTGCCATTCATCTATCAATCTTGGCGTTTCTCCTTCTAAAATCGTTGTAGGAGACATTTTGGCTAATTCAATCAAATTTGTAGTTTCATTTGTATTATCATTATGTAAAAGCACCATACTATTTGAATGATATTTTCCTAGCCATGTTTTACCGCAATATTTTGGCCCTTCTATGCATACTGCACCAAATAATTTCAAATATGTTTCTATTTTTTGATCTAAGACTCGTTTTTTATAATTTTCTATTTTCATTATTTATCAAACTCCTTTATAAGTTTACTTAAAAATATCATATCCGTACATTTTTGTCAATATTAACCGTACACTTTTTTAATTTTTATCCGTATGTTTTTTTTTTTTTTTTTTACGATTTATATTTTTTCTTAATTCATAGATTTGCTATATAATTATTATTTACATATTTTTGGAATTTAATATCTAATTCATATAGTATAAAATCTAGTTCCTGCTGCTACCAATAATAAAAGAACCGCCTTCCCCGCACCCCCTTGCGGTTCTTTTGTTTTGATTTTTTTTACGATTTATATACTTTTAGTAAAAATAAAGACTATTTCTATTCTACCTCTTACAAGTAAAGCTCGCGAATTTTTGACCTTTCGTACTCAAGGTCAAAAAAAGGTGAAGAAAGGACTATAAAATAATTGAAACAAAATGTGATTTTGACACTTCTAGATGCCTCGTGCTATAATTTTTGTGAAAGGAGGATAAAATATGAAAAATTACTCATACAACGTTATGAAGTATCTTTACAATATGAATAGTCAGTATAAACGTGTTAATAATATGTTTAAAGTTATGTATGGATATATAACTCCACAACAAATGGTTTTCGAAGAATGTAAAGATGAAATGATGAAAAGAATTCTTTTTGGATAATATCAAAAAGAAAGGATAAGGTAAAATGAAGAATAAGATAATATAAAAACACACCTGCTAGTATGGAAGAGTGTGTTTTTATTATGCCCTTTTATAAAAACCTTAACTATAATTAGATATAAAAATAGGGCCCTACCTTTCGATAGTTCCCTTGCAAAAATGATTTAACATTTTTTTCTTGCATAATCATATTATCATATAATTATAACCAAGTCAAACTATTTTTCATCAGTGTTTACTACATAATTCTTTTCTATAATCTTTTTGAAATATTTATAAACAGATTTTAATAGTTCATTATTAGTATAGTATTCTTTGTGATGAATTATTCTTCCAAAGAACAATTTATTTATATCATCATTTATATTATCCTTAATTCCCTCACTGGTTACTATTTCATTAAACATATATAAAGTATATGTTATTTGTCTTATTCTCGAATTACTTAGTTTATTACTTCTTGTTTCTTTTCCAATTCCACATTCTTTTAAGAATTTAGTAACTTTAAAATCCGGAGTAAAACTATTATCTTTTTTGTCTAAGTCTGAAAGTACATAAGAATTATGAGCAACAGCATTTCTTAATTTACCTATTTCTCTTAAAATAAAAATATTTTTTATTTCCTCTTTCAAGTTGTATTCTTTTGAAAATAGTTCATAAAAATTAACTAATTCACCAAAAGTTATTATTTCAAGAAATTCCCATACTGGAATGTTTTCTAGTTTTTTATCTTGATTTATATCGTATTTTGAAAAAATTTTGTTATAGTAATCACTTCCAACTTTTTTAAAAATACTTTTATGTACCCTTTTAGGATACTTTTCATCATTAAAATCTTTTTCTAGAAACATGTTTACAATTCTATAACCATCCTCCTTATCAATTGTTTCTATAAGATTTAGTATTCTTATTTTTAAATAATGTTCAATATCTATAATCATTTTAAATAATACTAGTCTCAATCTATGATCAATGATGGACATATCTTTTAAATATGCAAAATCTAAGTCTTGATATAATCCTTCTTTTTCTCCTGCAGGAGATGGATATTTTAAGAAATTATGCTTATATGATGTTACATTGTAATAATTATTGTTATTTTTAAGATATTTTTCTGCATCACTTTCAGATATTTTTTCAAACTTTATATTTTTTTGTTTCAAGTATGGAACCAAGTTACTTACTTTCATCATTGATCTTAACTCAACTTTTTCATCTTCTTTATCCCTCACTTAGTCACTTCCTAACTGATACACACATTATAGTGTAATATTTTGTAATCATCTATATTTACATTAACTATTTAATAATTCTTTTATTGATTCAAACATAAATTCTATTTTATCAATTATTTTTTCTGTATGATAATGACCACAATACCATTTATTATAATCAATACTTTTTTCTACTTTATCCAAGAAATACTCCATGGACTTATCTACTTTAGATTGATCTATACCTAAAATAAATACTTCTGTTGGTTCATATTTATATGGACAAGTATGAGTTAATACTACATCATAACGTTTTCCTTTTACTTTTTTTATTATTTTATTCATCTCCTCTTTCGTTAGTTGTTCATCTTTAAACCATTTATAACCATATATCAATCTATACTCTTTATCAATTGAATAAGCTCCACCAATTACTAATACCCTTATACCACCAATATTATACTCTTCTCCATCCTTAGCAAATATTAAGTAAGGATAATTCTCTTCTATAAATACTTTTCCACCAAACATATTTACTTCTTTATAAGTACTAATATTCTCTGGCCTTTCTTCATGGTTACCTCTTATACAAAACATTTTAACATTGTATTCTTTTAAATATTCCTTAAACTTATTATCTTCTTCATTAAGAAAATAATTAATGCCAGCATCACCTAATATAATTAACATATCGTCTTTATTAAAAATCATCTTATTTAATCTAGAAAAATCTCTATGAGTATCTCCTGTTATATAAATCATTTTTTATCTATCCATCTATAAAAAATACTGTACTTTGTGCTAATAAATTTGAAAAATATTCTTTTTTCATTTTATTCATACAATATAAAAGTGTAGTTTCATCTTCCATTGATATTTTTGATTGATCATACCAAATTGTTTTAATCGTTAAACAAATTCGATATTTACCTTCATATCCAAGTAAATCACAATCCCAATATAACCAATATGGATCTCCAAATGAATATCCTGGATAAAGAATTCCTTTTTTTCCAACTATTTCTAAATTTGTTCCATTATAATTATTTACTTCTTCTAATTTTAATGGATATTTTTCTTGATTAAAATCTTTTGAATTATAATCGATTTCTTCATTACCAAAAACATTTTTTAAAACAGGCTTTTTAAGTTTAGAAAAGTCTCTTATACAATCATGTATATTATCTTCTAGTATCTTCTTTTTAATATTAAAACAAAATGAATTTTCATATTTTTTAATATCTAAATCATAATAATTTAAACAAAAATACTTACTTAAATGCTCTTTTAATTTTTTTAGGTCATTTATGTCTCTTTTTTCATTTTTTTTAGCATATACTTCAATTTTAATGACAATTCCATTAGAAATATATCGTCCCATATTTATCACCTCATAATAAAAACGTATCATTTTTGATACATTTTGTAAACCTTATTTTTTTATTTTTTCAATTTTTAGTGTATATCCTAATGGTTCTAATATTTGAAGCATCGTTTTTATTTGTGGGGAATTCATTCCATTTTCTATTCTAGCAATTGTTATTCTAATTACTTTAGATTGATTTGCTATATCTTGTTGAGTCAAATTTGAATCTTTTCTTAGTTTTATAAATTCTGTAATAAGTTCATATTCCATTTCACTTATCTGCTTTTCTTTATCTATATATCTTTTTACTTTGTCCATAGCTTCACTCCATATTTATATTATTTATTCATTTTATTATAATCATTGAAACTATATCCTTTATAATTGAAGTTTGGATATTTTTTTGCTAAAGATAAAATTGTTCTGGAAAGAAATACTCTGTCACTAATATTCATCTCACCAAATATTTTATTTAAATTTATACTTAAATTTCTTTTTGCTGCATCTGAGTCCATTTGATATGTAAACATATAATCTAATACAAAAGTATCATCAAATTTATAAATCTCTTCTTCATCCATATCAAATATATTTTCTAAAAATAAATATATTTTATTAAATTCCTCAAATTTCTGATGATATGTTCCTTCACCAATTTCTTCGTATTCTTCTTTTGTATATATTTTGTAATTAATATTTTCGGGTAATGAATAGTAAAAGGATAAAGCATCATCTTCATCTTCAAAACCGACACCATACGCTAAATATCCTTCATCAGTACTAACTAAACTTATTTCACTATCAAAAGCATAATTGGTAATTATTCTGTTTGTAATTTCCCTTGGATCCGTTTTGTCATAAATTTTATTATATATTTTAGAAAGTTCTTTAATAGATAAAATTCCATAGGTTGCAATTATATTGTGTATATTTCTTTTATATTTACTATTTTCTTTGCATTTTATCTTTAATGTTTTATTTTTTAATATTTCATTTAATACTTTTCTTAATTCTAATGGTGTATAAATATATAATTTATTATCACTTTTTAAATATTTCACTTTTGCTAGATTATAATTATGTAAGAATTCTATAAAATGTAGAGATAGTTTTAAACTAGAGGTATCAATTATTAATAGTTCATTTTTATATATTTTTAAGTAATGCTCTAATTGGTCTATGATATATTCTGGTGAGTTCATTAGGATATTACTATATATTTCTTTGATATTTTTCTTAAAATCTTCAACTATTACCTTTTTAGGATGAGTTGATAGCGACCATATATGTCCTAATTCTTCTGAATTATCATTTATGGTAGCATCTAATTTATAAATCTTTTCAATTTGCTCTTTTGTAAATGATGATACAAATTCATTGAAATCTTCATTTTCATTAATTTTATCTTTAAATCCTTCACAAAACATTTCTATTATACTTTTATTTATATCCATCATATTAATTCTCCTTGTGTTTTTCTTTAAAAAATCAAATAACTATTTGATTTTATTCTATCATATTTTTAGTTATATTTACTATTTTATTATTTAATATATAAAAGAATCTGCTTTTTCCTCTTTTCTTGTGTTTTTTTTTGAGTTTTATTATGATTTATATACTTTTATTAAAAATAAATACTATTTCCAATATGGTTCATTTTGAATATTAAAACACTAACTATTTGTTAGTGTCTTTTCTTTTAGTAATTAATAATGCTGTTAGTACAAGTACATAAACTAAAGTACATATGATACTTGATTCAATACCATAGGAAGAACCTGTTAAGAATTTATTAACTGCTGTCATATTAAATATTGAATTAGTTACTTTATTACCACTTAAATTTAAACCAATAATACAGTATAAACCAAAGTTTCATATATGATGGAAACCTATAGCTGAATATATATTTTTATCTTTTATTGTTAAAACCGTAAATATTAATCCAATTAATATAGCATTTGTTACTCCAATTATTCCTATTAATGTTCCAGCTTCAAACATTTGAGACCAGTGTCCAATTAAGAAGAATCCAACATTTATAGTTATAGCAAATGCCATAGGAAGTTTTTCTTTTAATCTATGGAATATAAATCCTCTACAAATAACTTCTTCTAACGAACTTTGAATTAAGCAAGCAAAGAAGAATAATATAATAAATAACCAATTAATATTTTTATTTAATCCATTAAATTTAACTGCTCCACATATTATTAATGGAAGAATTATGAGTGCTAATGAAACTATTCCAATTAATAAACCTTTTATATATGGTTTAAAATTATTATCTAAACCTATTCTACTTGCATTAGATTTATTAATCTTTTTTGTATATAGTATGAATGCCATAATTGGAATTATATATCCAAAGAAACTAATAATTAGTGTAATATTTTGTGGCATTTGTTTATCTGTTGCATTATATCCAAATAAATATGATATACCAATTATAAGTCCTTCAGCAATTATTAAGGTTACAAAATATATTACTTGTGTTGTTAATAATATTTTTGCAGTATATAGTATTTTATTATCAGTGTCTTTATTACTAAATGGATTAATAGCCTTTATTATATTAATTAGTTTATTCTTTATTTTTTTCATATTAGAATCTCCTCTTTCACTTACAATTATATTAAATTACTACTTAACATATCTACCAAAGAGCTCTGGAAGTTTGTCAAAGTCTTTTAACATTTTCTTCATTAGACAATAAAAAGAGAATAATTCTCTTTTATAAATTATTTACTACTTATTAACTTTGCATGTACTACTACTCTTTTTGAACCATTTGTTGTACAACTAGATAGAGTTAATATTTTGTCATTTCTTTAGTATGATTTTGTTTTTAGGTGATATATATTTTAATAAAAAAACTAACTTATTTTTTTGTGTTTCAGTTTTGATGATATAATATACTTAGGTGACATGAAATGAAGGTATTTAATATAATAAAAAAAATATTTCCACTTATTTATTTAATACTTATAATTATCTTTTTCTTTATTTTTGATGATAATAAAGGAACAATTATTATCAGCACTATTGCTGTAGCATCCATTATATTGATAATAGTTTTAGAAGTAATTATTGATAAAAAACATTTAGAATTAATTAATAATTATATAAAAGATAATAAAATAGATAACGTTGGAAAATATAATTTTTGGAATCGCAAAAATCTGCTACTTACTGATAATTATATTTTTATAGTAGATAAAAAGGTAATTATGTTTAAATATGATGATATAAATAAAATAGAAAGTGATTTTAGTATTTTTAGAAGAAGAAGAGGCTCTTTTTATTACAGAAAGATAATTTTTAAAGATGGTTATGAAATTAGTTTTCAGGAAAATGATTATTTTTTAAATAGTGATGAATTAGATTTTTTAGAATATATGAAAAAAAGAAACAATAAAATTATTATGTCTGAAATAAATTTAAAACTTAAATAGTTTATTAATTACTTAAAAAACTAACCAAGTTTTTTTTATTTTTTATGATTAACAAAATCATTATAATTTCCAATATACTCTTTTATTCTTTTATCGTTAATGTATAAAATTTTATCAGCTAATTCATTAATAAAATATCTATCATGTGAAATAAATAGTAATGTTCCTTTATATTCTTTTAACGCAGTTTCTAAAGTTTCTTTTGTATAAATATCTATATGATTTGTTGGTTCATCTAAAATAATAAAATTACTATTGCTCTGTATAAGAGCAAATAATTTTAATCTTACTTTCTCTCCACCTGAAAGTTTATTTACTTTTTTAAATACATTTTCTCCATGAAAATAAAATTTATCAAGAGCACTTCTTAGATGTGATTCTTCTCCTATAAAATATTCTTTAGCAAAATCAAGTACTGTTACATCTTTATCAAATGTTATTTGTTGCGGAACATATCCTATTTTTATATTAGTTCCTAATCTTATATTTTCTTTCTCATTACTTTCAATTATTGTCTTTATTAACGTAGATTTTCCTGAACCATTTTCTCCAATAATACATACTTTTTCACCATAATTTATTTTAAAATTAATGTTTTTAATTAATATATTCTCTTGGATTTTTAAATCATAGTTTTTAACTACTAAGGCATCTTTTCCTGATCTAGTATTAAAATCTAAATTTATTGGTAAATCTTTTTTTGTTATTGGCTTTTTTTTTAGTTCTAATCTTTCTAATCTTTTTCTTATATTTTCTGCTCTTCTAAAAAATGGGTCTCCCCCTGGATAAGCTAATTTACCAAACTCTTCTAACTGTTTAATTTTTCTTTTCATTTCTTTGATTATTTTTTGTTGATCTTTATATTCCTTAAACTCTCTTTCTATTCTTAATTCATTCTCCTTTAAATAATAAGAATAGTTTCCATGAAATATTACTGATTTACCATTTTCTAATAATATTGTTTTTGTAGTTACTTTATCTAAAAAATATCTATCATGTGAAACAATTAGTATTGTTCCTTTGTACTTGTTTAGAAAACTTTCAAGCCACTCTAATGTGTTTATATCTAAGTGATTTGTTGGCTCATCAAGTATTAATATTTCTGGTTTCTTTATAATAAGTGATGCGAGTAAAACTCTTCTTTGCTCTCCTCCAGATAATTCATTCATCTTTTTATCTAAAAACTCATTTATATTAAGGCCATGTGCTACTTTATCTATTAAAGTATTTATTTCATATCCTCCTGCTTTAATATATTCATCTTGTACATTTAAATATTTATTTATGATACTTATATCACTAGGATTATCTTTCATTTTCTTTTCATATCTATTCATCTTTTCTTCTAGTTTTAAGACGTCATCTAAGCTTTCATATAAAACTTTTTTAACTATTTTTTCATTATATATATTTTCTGGAAGTTGATTTAAATAACCAATTTCTAATCCTTTACGTATTGTAACTGTTCCACTATCTTCCTTTTCTATTCCATTAATTATATTTAAAAGAGTAGTTTTTCCAGAACCATTATCTCCTACTATCGAAACTCTTTCTCCTGTATGTATTTCAAATGTTATATTATTTAATATATCTTTAAAACCATAAGATTTTTTTATCTTATTTAAACTTATTTCTATCATAATCTATTCTCCTTTAATTTCAATAAAAAACCAAATAAGTGCACTTACACCCATTTGGCGGATGCAGGCACGACAAAATCGTCATACCTGCTAATAGATTTTTTTCTGTTATCAGGTATGACTAGGCTAAAATATACATGATTGTACGTTCATAATAATTTAACATAATCATTTCTCCTCTTTGTATATGAATTTTATATTAAATTTATTAAAAAGTCAAATTTTATCTTTTATATTAATATTTGATACTATTTTTATTCTTTTTGATATAATATTTATCAAGAGGGATAAGATGGAAAAAATAGAATTATTATATAAAGACATAATAAGTTTAATAAATGATAAAGAAAAAAAAAATTAGTGATTAATAATCCAAAAGAAAATGAAGATATATTAGAAAGAGTTCATGAACTATATAATTATATTTGTAATAATAACATTGAAATTGAGAAAAATATGATGATTAAAATATCTAGTTTAAACGCAATATATATTTACTTTTTTAAGATCTTAAAGCAGCAAAATGTTCTTCCTTTTGATGTTATAAAAGATAAATTAAATAAAAGAATAATAAATATGAAAGCAGTAGATGAAATAGATTCTTTCTACCCTTATTATAAAGATATTCATATTGCGTCTACTGGAACAAAACTTTTTTCAATAGAAAAACAATATCAAACTTTCCCTAGAAGTAATAGTGTTTATGAACTAAATGGTGTTACTGTTATTACTCCTTCTCAAACTATATCTTTATTTAATTCAAAAGAAAGTGATGGAAGATATGGTGGATATCATGATGATAATTTTAGAACAATTTTTCATAGTGTATATGGTCAAGATTTTAAATATAACTATACTGGACAAGATATAAAAATAAGACATATTAATACATCATATAAAGGAATTCAAACTAGAGGTATGACCATTGAAATACCTGTTCCTATTAATAGTAGTCAAAAATTTTCTTTAATTAAGTTAAATAATCAAATTAAATCACTAAATCAATTAGGTATAAATATAAATATCGAGGTTGCATTATTAAAGGAAGATTTTTATGAATTTTATAACATTAGATGCAAAAATCTAGACAATCTATTAGATGACTTATTAATTGATGATTCATTAGAGTATAAATATAAAGAACAATTCTTTATTGGTGAAAGTAATATAGATTGCTCTTATATTGTTAAAAAATATTATTAAAGGAGATTTATGAAAAATAAAATCATCCCTATACTATTTAAGCTATTATTACTGCTTATTATAATTTTTCTAATATTTTTGTTGGGTAAATTTATATATATAAAATTATTAGAAAACAAATTAAATAAACTATATGATAATCCAGTAAGAATAAATCAGATTTATAAAGATTATACTTATGATGAATATGATGATCATGTTACTATTATGACTTATGAAGGTGAAGAAAAAAAAGTTTCAATACCTTCTCAAATAAATAACAAACCAGTTTATTCTATTGATGATTCTGCTTTTTATGGTAATCAATTTTTGGAGGAAGTTTTTATTCCTAATACAGTAATTAGAATTGGGCATCAAGCCTTTATTGGATGTGATAATTTACAAATTGTATACTTTCCAGATAATGTTTTAGATGTTGGTGATTGGGCTTTTAGAGTTTGTCCTAAATTAAAAAGTATATATGTTAAAAAGAATAGTATTTCTGATAATTCATTAAAAAAATCTTCTTTTAAAAACTATGTTGTCTACCATTAATTTGACAAAAATATTGTTTTATGATAATATTTAGTGCAACGAGGGGATATAAGCATTATGTGAGCTATCCCGGGATTATTCCTACACGTGTATTACGGAGTCGTTAAATACGGCTCTGTTTTTTTATCTTTTTATGGGGCCTTAAGTGAGTATGTATAAGGAAACGAGCTACATAGGGCATTTTGCCTACACGTTTAACGGAGTCACTATTTTTTTAATAGTGACTTTTTTGTTTATTTAATTATAATTAGAATAGGAGGAGTAAATATGGCAATTATAGAAGTAAAGAAGTTAAATAAGACATTTAAAGTTAAAACAAAACAAAAAGGTTTTAAAGGAACTATTAAATCCATTGTTAAACCTAAATATAAAACTATAAAGGCAGTTAATAATATTTCTTTTGAAGTAGAAAAAGGAGAAATGATTGCTTTTATTGGACCTAATGGTGCTGGTAAATCAACAACTATTAAAATGTTAACGGGAATTTTATATAATGATTCAGGTAGTGTTAAAGTTATGGATTTAGATCCGAAAAAAGATAGAAAGAAATTAGCTTATGAAATAGGTTGTGTATTTGGACAAAAAGAACAACTTTGGACACACCTTACTCCATATGATAACTTTAAATTCTTTGGAGCTGTTTATGATATACCAGAGAAAGCGGTTGAAAAAAAGATAGAGGAATTAAAAGAATTATTTGAACTTGATGAATTTATTAATACACCTGTTAGAAACTTAAGTTTAGGTCAAAGAATTAGATGTGAAATAGTTGCATCATTAATTCATGAGCCTAAAGTACTATTTCTTGATGAGCCTACTATAGGTCTTGATCCTGTTGTTAAAGAAAATATTCGTAAGTTAATTAAAAGAATGAATAAAGAATATAAGACTACTATTTTCTTAACAAGTCATGATGTATCAGATATAGAGAAACTTTGTAAAAGGGTTATTATAATTAATCATGGTAAAGTTGTTCTTGATGATTCTATGGAAAATTTAAAATACCATTATTTAAATAAAAAAATAGTTGAAGCTAAAATGAAAGAGCCTGTTAATCTAGATGATGAAGATGGTATTACAATTCTAAAAGATAAAGGATATAATTTAAAAATTGAAGTTGATACTAACAAGAAAAATATTAGTGATGCATTAAAATTATTAAATCCGGATAATATTATTGATATCAATATTAGTAATACACCTCTTGAGGATATTATTAGTGATATCTATAGTAAGGGTGATGATAAATGAGAAAGTACTTCTATATCTTTAAAACTGAATTAATGACTAATTTAAACTATGTTTTTAATATATTAGTTGGTTTTATTGGATATTTGATTCATATACTTATATTTTTCTATTTGTGGAATTATATGTATAACGATTCTTCACAAATAATAAATGGATATTCTAAGTTTCAAATGGTTTGGTATGTAATTATTACTGAAATATTATGGATAACTCTTGGAGGAAGAGGTTTCTGTAGAAAAGTAAATGAAGATGTAAAAAGTGGTAATATTACTTATAACTTAAATAAGCCATATAGTTATATTGGTTATCTATTTAGTAGTAAACTAGGAGAAATTAGTTTAAAATTAGTATTTTATTTCATAGGTGGTTTGTTATTAGGAATATTATTTCTTCATAAATTACCTTCTCTTACATTAATACAAGTTGTATTAATTATAATTTCTTCATTGCTTGCTACTTGTATAAATATTTTTCTAATTATGTTTATAGGTTTATTTGCTTTCTTTGTTGAAGATACTAATCCTTTCTACTGGGTATATAGTAAGATAATACTAATATTTGGAACACTTTTCCCAATTGAATATTTTCCTAAAGTATTAAGGCCATTATTAAATTTTAGTCCAATATATGTTGTATCATATGGTCCAGCAAAAATGTTTGTTAACTTTAACTATTTAGAATTTTGTAAAATAATTTTAGCTCAAATTATTTACATTGTTATTACATACTTACTTTGTTTATTAGTTTATAAGAAAGGGGTGAAAAGATTAAATGTTAACGGAGGTTAAAAAAGAAATAAAGTTAATGCTTTATTCTGTACGATATGCACTTATTAGAGAAATGCTTAACAAAATAACATTTTTTAGTAATATTGTATTTATGATATTAAATAACGCATCATTTATTATTCAATGGATTATTCTATATAGCGTTAAAGATAATGTTGGTGGATATACATTTAGTCAAATTCTATTACTTTGGGGTCTTGCTTCTACAAGTTTTGGAATAAGTCACTTTTTCTTTAAACGTGCATATAATTTAAGTAATACTATTGTTAATGGTAGTTTGGACAATTATTTATTGCAACCAAAAAATGTATTGTTAAGTGCTATTACAAGTGATGTCGAAGTATCTGCTCTTGGAGATATGGCTTATGGTATTTTAGTATTCTTTTTTACAAAGGAAAGTATTAAGTTGTTTCCACTTTATATATTCTTTTCAATTACTAGTGCTTTAGTTCTTACATCTATAGCTGTTATTTATGGTAGTTTATCATTCTGGTTTACTAATTCAGAACAGGTTGCTGATAGAATTAATAGTGCTTTACCTAGTTTTGCAACTTATCCTGAAGGAATATTTAAAGGTTTTATAAAAATAATACTATATACTATAATTCCTGTTGGTATCATTTCATACTTACCAATAAGAGTTCTATCAAGTTTTAACATATTAACACTTATAATCGTTATAGGTATTACTATTACTTTAGTGTTATTAAGTTTCCTTATATTTAATAGAGGATTAAAAAGATATTCATCAAGTAACTTAATGGTTGCTAGAATATAAAAACTGTACAAATTATAATTGTACAGTTTTTTTATATTATTTTGTTTAATACTTTTATTTTTCTTAAAATATATACAGATATAATACTACAAATAAATATTATTAAAGAATATATTGGAATACCAAATAATGAATTAATTGAATAATATCTTAACATTTTTACTGTTATATCTAAGAATACTCCATGTATTAAATATACACCTAATGATAAATCAGAAAACTTTATTATTACTTTGTTTAGTGTATCTTTTTTATAGTTAGATAATGCTATNNATGCTAATAAGAATATTGATATAGATGAGAAAATAATAAATGGAGTTCTATAAGCAAAATATAAATTATAAAATCTATTATATCTAATCGAGCTTGAATAATTTAAGAATATGCTTGTTGTATAACATATTAGTATTAATACTATAAATAATAAATTATATTTTTTTAAATCTTTT
>DLOU01000046.1:24458-85340 GCA_002477275.1 Caryophanales bacterium UBA7476 | reverse complement strand
TGACTATATATATCATACAAGAGTATTTATGAGTTTAACAGCAGGAATAGTAGGACTTCCAAATGTAGGAAAATCAACATTATTTAATGCAATAACAAAAAAACATATTTTAGCAGAGAATTATCCTTTTGCAACAATAGACCCAAATGTAGGTGTGGTAACTGTACCAGATGAAAGAATAGATAAACTTAATGAAATGTATCAACCAGCAAGATTAATTCCAACAGCATATGAATTTACAGATATAGCAGGACTTGTAAAAGGAGCAAGCAAAGGTGAAGGATTAGGAAATAAATTTCTTTCACATATAAGAGAAACAGATGCTATATGTGAAGTAGTAAGATGTTTTGATGGAGGAAAAATAATTCATGTAGATGGAAGTATAGACCCAATTAGAGATATAGAAACAATTAATCTAGAGCTTGCCATAGCAGATTTAGATATAATTAATAACAGATTAGAAAAAGTATCTAAAAAAGCAAGAACTACTAAAAATAAAGATGATTTAAAAGAAGTAGAATTATTAGAAAAAGCAAAAGAAAATCTAGAAAAAAATATTCCATTAAGATTAGTAGATTATTCAGATGAAGATAAATTAATATTAAAAAACTATAGTTTCTTAACAATTAAACCTATTATTTACTTAGCAAATGTTTCAGAAGATGAATTAACTGAAGATAATGAATTTGTTAAACAAGTAAAAGAATATGCAGCAAAAGAAAATGCACCAGTAGTAACACTTTGTGCAAAAGTAGAAGAAGAATTAAGTGAACTTGATGATGAAGATAAAAAAGAAATGTTAGAAGGCTTAGGAATAGAGGCTAGTGGATTAGATAAACTAATTAAAGCAACATATGATCTTTTAGGACTAGCTACATATTTTACTGTAGGAAAAGATGAAGTAAGAGCTTGGACATTTAAAAAAGGAATGAATGCAAAAAAATGTGCTGGAATTATTCATACAGATTTTGAAAAAGGATTCATTAAAGCAGAAGTAACAAGTTATGAAGATTTAGTTAAATATGGTAGTGAATTAAAAGTAAAAGAAGCTGGAAAACAAAGATTAGAAGGAAAAGACTATCTAATGCAAGATGGAGACATCTGTTTATTTAGATTTAATGTATAAAAATAACAAAAAATATTTTACAAAACAAAAAAATATGTTATAATACATGCGAGTATTAATTAATACTCCTTGCTTTATCCTAAGTGATAAGGCCTTATGTCCAAGAGGAGGTGTAAAAAGATGAATAAATATGAAATAATGTTTATCGTAAAGTCAGACATGGAAGAAGCAGAAATTAAAAATACTGCAGAAGCTATGAAAAAAGTATTAACTGACAAAGGAGCTAAACTATTAGAAGAAAAAGCTATGGGACAAAGAGAATTAGCGTACGAAATACAAAAAATGAAGACTGGTTATTATTTTCTTTATATAGTAGAAGCAGAGAGCGATGCAGTTAGTGAATTTGATCGTGTATCAGGAATAAACGAAAATATACTTCGTCATTTAATTGTTAAAGTAGAAGATTAAGAGTGAGGAAATAAATATGAATAAAGTATTTTTAATAGGTCGCTTAACTAGAGATCCAGAATTAAGATATACAGGAAGTAATACAGCAGTAGCTACATTCTCAATAGCTGTTAATAGAAATTTTTCTAATCAAGATGGTGTAAGAGAAGCAGATTTTATAAATATAGTTGTTTGGAGAAAACAGGCTGAAAATGTTAAAAATTATTTATCACAAGGAAGCCAAGTTGCAATAGATGGTAGAATTCAAACAAGAAGTTATGATGATCAAAATGGTAACAAGAGATATGTTACAGAAGTAGTAGCGGATAATGTAGAATTTTTAGGAAGTAAAAATTCACAAGGAAGCCAATCTTCAAATAATAATGGTTCATCACAATCTTCTCAAGAACCAACACCATATGATTTTGGCGGAGAAGAACCACAAACAACAGCTGTAGATAATAATCCTTTTGCTGATTTTGGGTCAACAATTGAAATAAATGATGATGAATTACCATTTTAAAAAGGAGGATTAGTCATGGCAGAACTTTATCGTAAAAGAAAAAAAGTTTGTATGTTATGTACAGGAAAAACTGTAGATTATAAAGATCCTGAAACATTAAAAAGATATGTTAATGAAAAGGGAAAAATAGTATCAAGAAGAATTACAGGAACTTGTGCTAAACATCAAAGAGTAATTGCAAAAGAGATTAAAAGAGCTCGTGCAATAGCTTTATTACCATATACAAAATAATAGGAATAATTCCTATTTTTTTTGTGAAAAAAATAATCAAGAGGATAATATTAAAGAAGTGTTACTTTTTCCTTTAAAATAAGTAAAAAATATTATATAATTATATTGGAGACATCTGGCATAAGGAGGATAATGTGAAAGAAAAAGATGAACTAAAAAAGATAAAAAAATTAATCAAAACATCTGATAATATATTCATCATGGGACACAAGAATCTCGATTTAGATGCAATCTCAAGTAATATTGGAATGTGCTACATTCTTCAAAAATTAAACAAGAAATGTTATATCATTATTGATGATACAGAACATGAAATGGGTGTAAAAAAAGTATTACATGAAATAGAAGGATGTTATAATATAATAACTTCAAATGAAATTGAAGAAAATATGCACAAGAGAAATAAGAAAAATTTACTTATTATATTAGATACTAACAAGAAAGAATTAGTTCAATCAAAAAAAGCATTAGATTTAATGCAAAAAAGAGTAGTATTAGATCATCATGAATTAGGAAAAACCTCAATAAAAGAAGGATTAATACTAATTGATACAAAAGCATCAAGTGCATGTGAACTAATTGTAAGAGTATCTGATTTATACAACATTAAATTTACATCATATGTTGCAACTCTATTACTAGCAGGAATAACACTTGATACTAACAACTTTATGTTAAATACTCATGCTGAAACATTTTATACAGCATACTATTTATCAGTTTATGGAGCTAGTACAAAGAAAGTTCAATACTTATTAAAACAAGATTTAAATAGTTATTCAGAAGAACAAAAGTTACTTACTAATATTGATATAGTAGATGGTAATATAGCAATTGCTAAATCTTCACCTAATGCAATATATAGAAGGCAAGACTTAGCTAGAATAGCAGATACACTTCTTTTCTTTAATGATATTGAAATTTCTATAGTTATAGGTAAAATAGGTAAAGAAGAAGTTGGAGTTTCTGCAAGAAGTATTGAAAGAAATATAGAACCACTAATGACCAAATTAGGCGGTGGTGGAAACGAAAATAATGGTGCTGCTACTATAACTAATAAAAAAATAAGTGAAATAGTAACTGACATAAAAAAACTTCTAAAAGAGGAGGGTAAATAATGCAAGTAATATTTATAAAAGACTTAAAAAAACAAGGTAAAAAAGGAGAAATTAAAACTGTTAAAGATGGTTATGCAGAAAACTTTTTAATAAAAAATGGATATGCAATACCAGTAAATGATAGAAATCTAAAAGCCTTAGAACGTGAAAAGAAAAACGAAAAAGACTTAGATGAAAAGAACACAGAAGAAGCTAAAATACTAAAAGAAAAATTAGAAAAAGAGACACTAGAATTTAAAGTAAGAACTGGTGAAGGCGATAAAGTATTTGGAAGTGTAAGTGTTAAACAGATAAAAGATGAACTTTCAAAGAAAAAATATAAAATTGATAAAAATCAAATAATAATAGATAGCCCAATATCATCATTAGGGTTCCATTATATTACTATTGAGTTATATCAAAAAATAACAGCAAAAGTAAAAGTACACGTAATAAAATAGAGGTGGTAATATGGCACTTAGAACAATGCCAAATAATATAGAAGCAGAAAAATCTGTTTTAGGTGCATGCTTTTTATCAAAATATGCATTAGAAAAAGCTTGTGATAGTTTAACATCTGAAAAATTTTTCGATGAAAAAAACGGAAAGATATTTTCTGCAGTAAAAAAATTATATGATAATAAAATACCACTAGATTTAACTACGGTTACTAGTGAATTACAAAATCAAAAGATGTTATCAGAAGTAGGTGGGGTAGAGTATTTAACAGAAATATTAACTTTTGTTCCTACAGCTACTAACATAGATTATTATATAAAAGGTGTAGAAGAAACAGCTATACTAAGAAATCTAATAGAAACAGCTACATCGATTGCAACAGAAGGATATGAGCAAACTGATGATGTTAATGAAACGTTAGATAATGCTGAAAGAAAAATATTAAATATTATAAAAAACAGAAAAACTTCAGAATTTAAATCAATCCAAGAAGTAATGTCAAGAGCAGAAGCAAATCTTGAACAATTAGCCGAATCAAAAGGTGAAATTACAGGCCTTGCAACTGGATGGTATGATTTTGATAAATTAACAGCTGGACTTCATGAAAATCAACTTATAATAATAGCTGCGCGTCCTGCAATGGGTAAAACTGCATTTGCATTAAACCTAGCAACAAATGTTGCAATAAACTCAGGAAAAACAGTTGCCTTATTCAATTTAGAGATGGGTGCTGAACAACTTGCAATGCGTATTATTTCATCTCTTGGACAAATAGAAGGATATAAACTTCAAACAGGAAGATTAATGAATGAAGACTGGAAAAGAGTTAATGAGGCTGTAAGTCAACTAGAAGATACAAACATCTTCATAGATGATACTCCAGGTATAACAATAGGTGAAATAAGAGCCAAATGTAGAAGATTAGCTAGTTCTGAAAAAGGATTAGGATTAGTAATAATTGACTACTTACAGCTAATTTCTGGTGGAAAAAACTATGGTACAAACAGACAACAAGAAGTATCTGATGTATCAAGAGCATTAAAAACCATGGCGATGGAATTACATTGCCCAGTAATAGCACTTGCTCAGTTATCACGTGCTGTTGAAAGTCGTGAAGACAAAAGACCATTAATGAGTGATCTTCGTGAATCTGGATCAATCGAGCAAGATGCAGATATTGTTTCTTTCTTATATAGAGATGATTATTATAATAAAGAAGCAAGAAACGAAGATAATACAAGTATAAGTGAATTTATTATTGCAAAACATCGTAATGGACCAACAGATACAATACAATTATTATTTAAGAAAAACACAAGTACATTCTTAAATTTAAGAAAAGAAGATATAGTGAATAACGAGGGATAAAGAGGTAAAAATATGAATAAAATAAAGAAAATATCATTGTTCTTGATGATTTTAGTAATATCAACCTTATCTATGGGATTAAAAAAATTTAATACGACTCCTCAAGAAGTATACAGAGTATATTTAGGAGGACAGCCATTAGGTTTAATTAAATCAAAAAGCGCTTTAGAAAAGTACATAGATAATAAACAGGAAGAAATAAAAAAGAAATATAATGTTAAAAAAGTATATGCTCCAGATAATTTACATATTCAAAAAGAAATAACATATAATGAAAAGATTTATTCAACACAAGAAATTTATTCAATGATAGAAGATAAAAGTGATTTTACTATTAAAGGATATGTTATAACAGTAAAAGGTGTAAGTACAACTTCATCCACTGTTGAAGCTTCATCCAAAAAGACACAAAAAATATATGTTCTTGATAAAAAAATATTCACAGAAGCTGTGGATAAAACAGTAAGAGCGTTTATTAGTAAAGATGATTATGCTACTTATAGTGAAAATAAAAAACAAGAAATAGTAGATACAGGAAAAATAATAGAAAAAATATATATTGAAAATGAAATAAAAATAAAACAGCAAAATATATCAGCAAATGAAAAAATATATTTAACAACAGATGAATTAACAAAATACTTATTATTTGGTTCTGGAGATGCAGAGCAACCTTATACTGTAAAAAATGGAGACACAATAGAAACTGTTGCTTATAATAATAAGATGTCAACGGACGAATTCTTACTTATTAATCCAACGTTTAAAAATGCAAATTCACTTTTATATGAAGGTGAAACAGTAAATATTGGTATACTTCGTCCACAATTTAATATAGTACAAGAAAATGAAGAAGTATCTTTAGAAGAAAAGAAGTATTCAACAGAAACAAGATATGATAACTCACAATTAGTTGGATACATACATGTTGAACAGCAAGGAGTTAATGGAGTTAATAAAGTTACTCAAAAGATAAGAAAAATAAATGGTGAGACAACAAATATCGTAACAGTTAGTACTGAAGAAGTAAAACCAGTTACAAATGAAATAATTATCAAAGGTGGAAAACAATCTAACTATAGTGGTGGTGGTTATGGAACAGTCGTTGCTACAGCAGGAGACTGGGGCTGGCCAGCATCATGTTCATCAGTATCAAGTGGATATGGCTATCGTTGGGGATATTTACATGATGGTGTAGATATAGCTGGTTGTGGATATGGTTCTAATATTTTTGCAGCTCAATCAGGAACAGTAGTTGCGTCTCAGAAGAAAACAGGTGGATATGCTGGAGGATATGGTGATAATGGAGAATATATAATTATCGATCACCATAATGGATTCTACACAATATATGCACACCTTTGTCCAGGATGTAGATATGTATCAAAAGGAGACAATGTTACAAAAGGACAAGTAATTGGTGGTATGGGACATACAGGAGCAGCAACAGGTACACACTTACACTTTGGTTTATGGTCAGGATTCCCTTATTATGGAGGACGTTCACTTAACCCATTAAGTGCATACTAAAATGAAATTTGAAACTTTAGCAAGTGGATCAAAAGGAAATTGCTCTATCGTAATATGTAATAATATAAAATTACTAATCGATATTGGAATTTCCTTTCCAACATTAAAAGCAAGATTAGAGAAAATAGATATTTCAATAAATGATTTAACAGGAATACTTATTTCCCACAGTCATAGCGACCATATAAAAGGATTACAAAGTATAATAAAGAAAACAAATTTAAAAATATTGATACCTGAAAAGATGTATGAAGAACTTCAAAATATAGTACCAAAAAACAGAGTAATATTTATAAAAGATAAAAATAAGTTAACAAATGTTAATATAGAATTAATTCATACATCACATGATGTTCCTTGTTCAGTAGGTTTTATGATTACATATGATGGAAAAACTCTTGTTCATATAACAGATACTGGATATATAAATAAAAAGATACTACCTAAAATTACAGATAAAGATTTATATTTAATAGAAAGTAATCACGATGAAGAAATGCTTATGAATGGACCATATCCACCATTCTTAAAACAAAGAGTTGTTGGAGATGAGGGCCATTTATCAAATAGACAAACATGTGAATACTTAAAACAAATAGTAGGAAAGAATACTAAATATGTATTTTTAGCTCATATAAGTGAGAAAAATAATACACATGAACTTGTATTAAAAGAAGCAGAAAAGGTTCTAAAAAAGGACGTAGAAATAGTAATAGCGACCCAAGATGAAGAAAGTAAACTAGTAGAGGTATAGATACCTCTTTTTAGTAGAGAAAGGATTAATATGATAAAGATAATATGTGTAGGAAAAATAAAAGAAAACTATCTAAGAGAAGCTATAGAAGAGTATAAAAAAAGACTATCTAAATATACAAAATTGGAAATAGTAGAAATACCTGATGAAGGATTAGCTGAACCAGTAAAAGCTATGAAAACAGAAGGAGAAAAAATACTAAAATGCCTAAATCAGAAAGACTATATAGTAACACTAGAAATAAAAGGAAATATGATAGACTCAGTAGAACTTGCATCACTAATAGATAAAAAACAAATAGAGTATAGTAATATTACTTTTATAATAGGTGGTAGTTATGGCTTATCAGAAGAAGTAAGAAGTCTTTCTAACTACAAATTATCCTTCTCAAAAATGACTTTTCCACATCAACTATTTAGAGTACTTCTTTTAGAACAAATATATAGAGCGTATAAAATAAATAATAATGAAAGTTATCACAAGTAAATCAAGTCTTTATGATTTACTTTTTTATTGTTATAATAAAGAAAAAGAGGTGAAATAATGATAGGAAACAGCTGGGATACGTATTTAAAGGATGAATTTAATAAAGATTATTTTAAAGAAATATTAAAACAAGTAGAAAAAGAGTACAAAGAAAAGACTTGTTATCCACCTAAAAATGAGATATTTAATGCATTTAGATATACAACATATGAAAATTTAAAAGTAGTTATTATTGGTCAAGATCCATATCATGGAGAAAATCAAGCTGAAGGATTATCATTCTCAGTAAAAAATACAGTATCAAGGCCGCCATCACTTCAAAACATATTTAAAGAATTAGAAAGTGATTTAGGAATAAAAGTATCCAATAATAACTCACTTATCCCATGGGCAAAAGAAGGAGTATTACTCTTAAATGCAGTTCTTACTGTAGAAGAAAAGAAACCAGCATCACATCAAATGATAGGTTGGGAAACATTTACTGATGAAGTAATAAAAGTAATTAATGAAAAAGAAGAACCAGTAGTATTTATACTATGGGGAAACTTTGCAAGAAATAAAAAGAAACTAATTACTAATCCAAACCACTTCATAATAGAGTCTCCTCATCCATCACCATTTTCAGCTTATAATGGTTTCTTTGGAAGTAAACCTTTTTCAAAAACAAATAACTTTTTAGAATCAAAAGGAATTAAACCAATAAATTGGCAAATATAAAAGAGTATGTATTACATACTCTTATTGTTTTAATATTTCAAATAATTCTTCTTTCTCATTATTATAGAAAGTTTTTTCAGTATATTTAGACATACTTGCTACAATTTTATATGGAAACATTTTTATTAAACCATTATAATCTACTATAGTATCATTATAAAACTTAATTGAACCAATTAAATCTTCATCATTTGCTTTTAACTCAGTAAGATATTTAACAATATTTTCATCTTTAGCAAGTTTATCATTATCAAAAAGTATCTTTGATACATTTGAATAAGTTTTACTTAATTTAGAATGAAGCCTAAATGAATCTTTTTCATTATTTATATTATCGATGAAGTCTCCAAATCTACCTTCATCTTTTTCTTTTTCAACTAATTCTTTAATTATATTATCAAGTAAACTCTTTTTCTTCTGTAAAAATAAGTTAATATTACTATTAGCTTCATCTATTTTAATATTTAATATCTTAAATCTATATTTACAATTAGATAATACAACAATAAATATAACAACTAGTATAATAGCAACAGCAAGTATTATAAGATACTTCATAAAACCACCTCTATCATGAATAAGTATATCAAAATAAAGGCAAGTATTCAATTGTATATACTAAAAATTAGTTAACTTTTTTTAATAGTATCTATTTTTTCATCAAATACTTCTTCTGTATCAGCTGGTTCTGTTCCTTTTATAAAATACATTAGTTTTTTATTTTTAGTTTCATCACTTGCAGCTTTGCCAGAGATAGGATCAACAAATACACCATTAACATTTTTAGGAATATCATACCAAGCATCTTCTTTTCCTTCTTCATAAGCTTCTATAGCTTTATACCAAATATTTTGGCCATATTTATATTCAGTTGTCTTTAGAGTTTGGTTATTATCATATCCAATCCAAACAGATGTAATTATATCTCTATTAAATCCAATATGCCAATTATCTCCTTCAGTAGTACCACTTTTTAAAGCATATTTATGTTTTAATTTAGAAGAAAGAGAAATAGCTGTAGGATAGTTATAATCAATATAAAGAGGATCATAAGTAGAAGTAAGCATATTGTTTAATATAAAAGTTAAACTACTATTTAAAACAACTTCATTATCTTCATTAGCCTCATATAAAACATTACCATTATTATCTTCCACTTTTTGAATAAAATGAGGATTAACCTTTTCACCAAGATTAGCAAAACAAGAATAACCCTTTGTCATATCAATAATACCTATTTCTTTAGTCCCAAGAGGAAGAGAAGGAACATTAGGCATCTTTTCATTTATACCAACTCGTTTAACAACATTAATCATAGCTTCACTTCCCAAAAAAAGATTTGTTTTTACAGCATATATATTGTCAGAATAACTAATAGCAGTTGCCATTGAAATAGGTTTATTAGCATATTTATCATTATAATTTTTAGGACTATAATCTTCACTTTCCGAAAAAGTAAAAGTAGTTGCCTCACTTGTAAAAGCACTACTAGAAGTAAATCCATTCTCAAGAGCAGCATAATAAAGATAAGGTTTCATAGTTGAACCAACTTGTCTCTTAGCACTAATTGCTCTATTAAACTGAGAATAATTATAATCTTTTCCTCCAACAAGAGCAATAATTCTACCATTTTTAGGATTCATCATAACACTAGCAACCTGTATATCAGAATCTTCTGGTAATTCCTCATCAATTGCCTTTTCTAAATTAGTTTGCGCTTTTATATCTAAATTAGTATAAATTTTTATACCCTTTGTTTCTATATAAGAAGAAGGAATACTTTTAATAGTCTTAAGTTCGTTTAGTACAGCATCTTGATAATACATTACTGTTTTTAAATCATTAGTTTCTTTTTTTCCATAATATTCAAGCTTTTCATCTAAAGCAGAATTCATTTCCTCTTCAGTTATTTTATTATTTTTAACCATAGCCTCTAAAATAGTCTTCTGCCTTTCTTTAGCTAGTTCAGGATTAACAATTGGTGAATAATTACTTGGAGCTTTAGGAATACCAACAAGCATAGAAGATTCAGAAAGAGAAAGTTCACTTGCACTTTTATTAAAGTAAAAATGACTAGCATTCTCTATACCATATACTCCATGTCCATAATTAATAGTATTTAAATATCCTTCTAGTATCTCATCTTTATCATAGTTTTCCTCAAGTCTAATAGTATATAAAGCTTCGTTCCATTTTCTTTTCCAAGTTTTATCAAAATCTAAAAATAAGTTTTTTGCATACTGCTGTGTAATAGTAGATGCACCTTGTTTAGTTTTATGACTTTTGATATTAATATATCCAGCCTTTAATATTCTTAAAAAATCAAATCCATAATGTTTATAAAAATTTTTATCCTCAACTGAAATGGTCGCATCAACCACATAGCTTGAAATGTCATTTAACTTAACCCAATTGCTGTTGCTTGCACCCATAGAAAAAACTTCATTATTATTATCATAAAAAACTATTCTATTAGCGACATTTATCTGAGGTTTTGGCATCACTTTAGCATATATAGTAGC
This sequence comes from Caryophanales bacterium UBA7476, assembly GCA_002477275.1. Classification (GTDB taxonomy): domain Bacteria; phylum Bacillota_I; class Bacilli_A; order RF39; family UBA660; genus CAG-417. Next base: position 74,140 of record DLOU01000046.1, on the reverse strand, counting down.
ACTTCCAACTAGTAAAAAAGAAAAAATTAATAAAAGAAAAAAACTTCTTACAATAAATTTTCTAAATTTCATAAAACCAATCCTTTCAAATCAAAAGACTACTATAAAATTATCTAAGTATAGTATTTTCTAAAACAAGTAAAATATGTATAAAAAAAATTAAAGATATGTTATAATCACAGATAGAAAAGAAGGGAGATCTTTATATGGAAAATTATGAATGCACTATTTCAATAGAAAGTATCGACTCAAAAGATAATTATAAAGTAGAAGTTCATGATGATAAAGAAAAAGAAACTCTATTTTATAAAGAAGAAGATAAAACAATAACTTCTTTTGACTACAAAAATAATATATTAACAAGAGATAATGAAAAGATGAAATTAACATATTACTTTCTTTTAAACTACAAAACAAAAAATAAAATTTTTATAAAAGATTTAAATAATGAAGTAGAAGTAGAAGTTATAACAAGAAAATTAGAAAAAACAGATAACTATATAGAAGTAGTATATGAAATAGATAATAATAAATTTACATACAGAATAGAAAAGGAGATGAAAATATGAGTATAATTAAAAGTCTGGAAGAAGAATTAAAAAAAGAAATAGAAGAAGTTGGATATAGTATTGAAAATTTTATTCTAACTCCGTCTTCAAGACCAGAATTAGGTGATTATCAAATAAATGACGCAATGAAACTTGCAAAAGTATACCATGAGTCTCCCGTTTCTATTGCAAATAAAATAGTAGAGAAATTAAAAGAAAATGATAATTTAACAAATATTAATGTAGCTGGTCCTGGTTTTATAAATATAAGCTTAAGTGATAAGTTTATAGAAGAGTCTTTAAACAAAATAAAAGAAAACATAAAAAACAACGTAGATATGGTAGAAAAGAAAAAGATATTCATGGATTATGGTGGAGCAAATATCGCTAAAACACTACATGTTGGACATTTAAGATCAGCAAATATTGGTGAAGCTGTTAAACGTTTAGCTAAATATTTAGGTCTAGAAGTTATAAGTGATGTACATTTTGGTGATATTGGAAGACAATCAGGAATGGTAATATCAGAAATAAAAAGAAGATATCCTGATTTAGATTTCTTTAATGTTGAGTTTACTGGAAACTATGATGATATAGAATTAAATATTACAGAAGAAGAACTAGGAGAAATATATCCTACTGCATCAATTGCCGCAAAAAATGATGAAGAAAGAATGGCTGAAGTAGTTCAAATAACAAAAGAATTAGAAGAAGGTAATAAAGCATATGTTTCACTTTGGAATAAAATAAAAGAAATATCAATAAAAGATATTAAGAAAGTATATAAAGATATCAATACAACTTTTGATTTATACGAGGGAGAAACAGAGTGTTATGAGTATATTCCTGAACTAGTAGAAAACTTTGAAAAAAACAACTACTTAAGAGTAAGTGAAGATGCAAAGGTTATAGATGTCATAAGTCCAGAAGATAGTGCTCCAATGCCACCTTTAGTATTCATAAAAAGTAATGAAGGAACACTTTATGGAACAAGAGAGATAGCAACACTATATTCAAGAGTAAAAAGATTTAATCCAGATGAATTTTGGTATTTTACTGATATAAGACAATCTTTATACTTTGAACAAGTATTTAGAGCAGCTAGAAAAACAAAAATAGTAAGTGAAGATACAAAACTAAATCACTATGGATTTGGAACTATGAATGGAAAAGATGGAAAACCATTTAAAACAAGAGATGGTGGAGTAATGAGTTTAAAAGAATTAATTAAAATCATTACTGAAGAAACTAAGAAGAGATTAAATACAGATATAGTAGAAGAAGAAAAGCAAGATGAAACATCTAAAATGATAGGAATAGCTGCTTTAAAATATGCAGACTTAATTCCATATAGAGAAACAGATTATATATTTGATCCAGAAAAATTTACAAGTTTAGAAGGAAAAACAGGCCCATATCTACTTTATTCAACAATAAGAATGAAATCACTATTAAATAAGGCAGAAGAAAAAAATTATAAGTTTATAAAATTAAATAATAAAGAAGACAGAAAAGTAGCTCTAGAGATATTAAAGATGCCTAGAGCACTAAGTAAGAGTTTAGAAGAAAAATCACTTAATGAATTAACAGATTATATTTATAGACTAACTAGTTCATATAATACTTTCTATAATGAAAATAAAGTATTAACAGAAGAAAATGAAGAATTAAAAACAACATGGATAGCTCTAACATCCTTAGTTTATAATATAAATATAGAACTATTAGATATATTAGGATTAAATATTCCAGAAAAAATGTAAAAAATATATTGCATATAAATAGAATATATGATATAAAGTTAACTGATGATTTATTATTAAGAAATAACAAGCAGTGCTTTGCATATAATGCTTTAAACGGAGGATACTATGAAAGTAGATAAAATGAGCAAAGATGAATTAGAGCTTTTATCAAATAAAGATATTACAAATTTAATATTAGAAGAAAGTAAAAAACCAATTAACACAAAGAATTTATTTGAAAAAATAATAAAATTGCTAGATTTACCAGCAAAGACATTAGAAAATAAAATAGGTGATTATTATACATCACTAGCAACAGATAAGAGATTTATTCTATTAGAAGATGGTTGCTGGGATTTAAGAAGTCGTTATACATCAGATAAAGTAATAAAATCAACAACAGAAGAAGATGACGATGAAGAGTTTGAAGAAGAAATAGAAGAAGAAGATATTTCTGATGAACCAGAAGAAGATGATTATTCAGATAATGATGATTCGTTCGGTGATGATACTGATGATGATTATAAAGATTTGGTAGTAATGGATGAAGATGAATTGGAACTAGAACAATAGTTCCTTTTTAATATTTAAAAAAAACAAGTAATATGATATAATACAATAAGTTAATGAAAGGAGATTCCTATGTTAGAACGATTAGAAGCAATTGAAAGTAAATATAATGAGTTAAATGAAGAACTAACTAAACCAGAAGTACTAAGCGATATAAAGAAAACAACTTCACTTTCAAAAGAAATAAGAGACTTAGAAGAAACAGTAAATTGCTATAAACAATATAAAAAAGTATTAACAGATATAGAAGATACAAAAGAAATGATTAAAGATCCAGAAATGGAAGAAATGGCAAGAGAAGAATTAACAAGTTTAGAAGAAGAAAAAATAGCTTTAGAAGAAAAAATAGAAATATTATTGATACCAAAGGATCCTAACGATTCAAAAGATGTAATCGTAGAAATAAGAGGAGCTGCTGGAGGAGACGAAGCTAATATTTTTGCTGGAGACTTATTTAGAATGTATACAAGATATGCAGAAAAACAAGGATTTAAGTATGAAGTATATAACTCAGTAGATGGTGAAGCTGGAGGATTTAGTCAAATTGAATTTATGATAAAAGGAGAAGGTGCCTATAGTAAATTCAAATACGAAAGTGGATCACATAGAGTACAAAGAGTTCCTGTAACAGAATCAAATGGACGCTTACAAACTTCTACAGCAACAGTACTTGTCATGCCAGAACAAGAAGAAGTTGATATTGAAATAAGACCACAAGATTTACGTATTGATATCTATAGATCAAGTGGATGTGGTGGACAAGGAGTAAATACAACAGATTCAGCAGTAAGAATAACTCACTTACCAACAAATACAGTTGTTACTTGTCAAAATGAAAGAAGTCAAATTCAAAATAAAGAACAAGCTATGAAAGTATTAAGAAGTAGACTTTATGAGCTTGAAGTAAGAAAAAAAGAAGAAGAAGACGGAAATATGAGAAAAAGTAAGATAGGTACAGGAGATAGAGCAGAAAAAATCCGTACTTATAACTATCCTCAAAACAGAGTAACTGATCATAGAATAGGATTTACAACAAAAAATCTTGATAGAGTTATGAATGGTGACTTAGACGATATAATTGAAGCATTAATTACAGAAGATCAAAAAAGAAAACTAGCTGGAGAAGAATAATGACAGTTGAAGAACTTCTAGTAGAAGCTAAATCCAAAATTCATTCAGATCACGCAAAACTATTATTAGCTGATTTACTAAATAAAAATCCATTAGAACTATTTCTATATTTAGATGAAGAAGTAGAAGAAGGTAAAAGAAAACTATTTTTAGAAGAAGTAGAAGCATTAAAAAACAATGAACCATTACAATATGTATTAGGAAAAGTAAACTTTTATAAAAATGAATTTAAAGTAAATAAAAATGTCTTAATTCCAAGATTTGAAACAGAAGAATTAGTAGAGAAAACACTTGAAAGAATAAGAAAAACTTTTAAGAAAGACAATCTTAAAATTCTTGATATTGGTTGTGGTAGTGGAGTAATTGGTATTACATTAAAGAAACATTTACCAAATAGTGAGGTAACACTTTTAGATATATCAAAAGAGGCTTTAGAAGTCGCAAAAGAAAATGCTGAAAACTTAAATGTAGATGTTAAATTCATAGAAAGTGATGTATTTGAAAATGTATATGATACATATGATGTAATAATTAGTAATCCACCATATATCATGGAAAATGAAGAAATAGAAGATATTGTAAAAAACAATGAACCACATCTAGCATTATATGCTGGAAAAGATGGGCTTGATTGTTATAAAAAGATATTTAAAGATATAAAAAGACATCTAAATAACGCATACTTAATATCTCTTGAAATAGGTATGTATCAAGCTCCAAGTATTATTAATATGTCTAATTACTTTCTTGGAAATAATATTATAGAAGTAGAAAAAGATCTTCAAGGAAGAGATAGAATGGTTTTTATAACAAAAGTTGAATAAAAAAATATAATCCACCCTTTATAAAGATGAAAGGTGGATTTTTTATGAAAAAAATTCTAGCGTTAATAACAATACTTACAACTATATCAATATTAAATGACTATAAAAGTGAAAAAATAGAAATACCAAAAGAAGCAATTAGATTTAGAGTAATAGCGAGCAGTAATAGTAAAGAAGATCAGGAAATTAAAATGAAAGTAAAAGAATCTTTAGAAAAAGATTTACAAAAGGTATTAAAAGGAAAAAATAATATAAATGATTCAAGACTAGCTCTTAATAAAAATATTCCAACATTTGAAAATAGTATAAAAAAGACATTAGACAAAGAAAACAAGAACATTTCCTACACAATTAATTATGGTAACAATTATTTCCCTGAAAAAGAATATAAAGATGTTGTTTATAAAAGTGGAAATTATGAGTCATTAGTAGTAACTTTAGGAGAAGGAAATGGAAAAAATTTTTGGTGTGTATTATTTCCACCACTATGTAATTTAGAAAAAGAAAAAGATGAAGAAGTTGAATATAAATTTTTAGTAAAAGAAATTTTACAGAAATATCACTTTTGACACCATAAAATCTAAGAATTATTGACAAAAAGGTTTTAATATAATACGATAAATTAGGTGATATAGATGTTAGTTAACTTTATAGATATGTTAAATAAGGCAAAAGAAGGAAACTATGCTATCCCACATTTTAATATAAATAATTTAGAATGGACAAAGATAATCTTAGAAAAGTGTGAAGATTTAAAAATACCCGTTATTTTAGGAGTTAGTAGTTCAGCATCCAAATACATGGGTGGATGGTTTGTTTGCTCAAATATGGTAGGATCTTTAATAAAAGAAATGAATATAACAATACCAGTATGTTTACATGTTGACCATGGTACAAAAGAAGATTGTATTAATGCTATTAATAATGGTTTTACATCAGTAATGATAGATGCTTCAAAATATAAAATAGATGAGAATATAAAAATAACAAAAGAAGTAGTAGAATATGCTCATCAAAGAGGTATAAGTGTTGAAGCAGAAGTAGGAAGTATTGGATTAACTACTGATAGCGAGAATATTTATGCAGATATTAATGATTGTATAAGGTTATACAAGGAAACTGGTATTGATGCATTAGCTCCTGCTATAGGAAATGCGCATGGAATATATTTAGAAAAACCAAGACTAAATTATGAACTATTAGATGAAATAAAAAGAGAAATTAGTATTCCTTTAGTATTACATGGAGGAAGTGGGATATCACACGAGGACTTTGAGAAGTTAATAAAACATGGAATATCCAAAGTAAATATTAATACTGATTTACAAATAGCTTGGAAAAAAGGATTAACAAACTTTCTAGAAAATAACAAAGAAGTATATGATCCGAGAAAAATAATTCTAAGTGGAAAAGAAGAAATGAATAAAAAAATCGAAGAATTAGTAAATTTGTTTAATACAAAGATGTGACTATTTTAAGATTTAATAATAGAATATAATAAAAGATGGTGAAGTTATGAAGATTTTAGAAATAGTAGGAGGCTCTACATTATCAGGTACAATAAGAATCGGAGGAGCAAAAAATAGTTGTGTTGCACTAATACCTGCAGCTATTCTTTCTGATGAAGAAGTAACAATTTGTAATGTTCCAGAAATATCAGATACAGATAATTTATGTGAAATCCTTAATTATTTAAATGTTGAAAATAAAAGAGCAAGCGAAAGCATAGTAATAAATCCAAAGAACCTAGAAAATAAAGAAATTAGTGAAGAATTTTCTAAGAAACTAAGAGCATCATATTATTTTATGGGTGCATTATTAGGAAAATATAAAAAAGCAGTAATGTATTTCCCAGGAGGATGTTCAATAGGAACAAGACCAATTGATCAACACCTTAAGGGATTTGAAGCATTAGGAGCAACTGTTTCTGTAGAAGGAAATAAATATATAATTGAAGCAGAAAGATTAAAAGGCTCACATATATATCTAGACATAGCATCAGTTGGAGCAACAATAAATATTATGCTTGCTGCAGTAAAAGCAGAAGGAAAAACTGTAATAGAAAATGCTGCAAAAGAACCAGAAATAGTTAACATAGCAACATTCCTAAATAATATGGGTGCTAGAATTACTGGAGCAGGAACTTCCACAATTAAAATAACAGGAGTTCAAAGATTAAAAGGATGTTTCCATGAAGTAATACCAGATAGAATTGAAGCAGGCACATACTTAATAATTGGTGCTTTATGTGGAGAAAACTTAAAGATTGATAATATAATTCCAGAGCATATAGAATCATTAACTTCTAAAATGCTTGAAATGGGAGCAAATCTTGAAATAGGAACAGATTATATAATTGTAAGTAAAAAAGATAAATATAGAAATACATCAATAAAAACAGCTGTATACCCAGGTTTTCCAACAGATCTTCAACAACCATTTACAGTTTTATTAACAAAGTGTCCAGGAAAATCAAAAGTAACCGAGACAATATGGGAAAATAGATTTATGCATATACCATATCTTGTACAAATGGGAGCAGATATTACAATAAAAAATCAAACAGCAACAGTATTAGGTCCAACAAAATTAACTGGAACAGAAGTAGTTGCAACAGATTTAAGAGCAGGAGCAGCAATGGTTGCAGCAGCTCTATCAGCAGAAGGAAAAACAATGATAACAAATGTTGAACATATTTTAAGAGGATATGAAAATATTGTTCAGAAGTTAACAGATGTAGGTGCTAAAATAGAGAGTCGAGAAATATAATAAATAAAGACTCTTTTTATTTTGGAGGAACATGTGAAAAAACTTACTAAGTTATTAGTATTAATAATAATATCTTTATCCGTAATAATTGTTTATAAAACAGAAAACAACAATAAGGTTACATACCTAACTCTTGGTGATTCTTTTTCAATGGGAATAAATTCATATGGAGGAGTAGGTTATGGATATGAAGACTACTTTAAAGATTATTTAGAAAAAAAAGGTGAAGTAAACTTTATAGATTTTTATACAAGTAAGAATAAAGATATAAAAACAATAAAAAATGATATACTTGAAAATAATACATATATATTAGACAGAAATAGTTTAAATATAAAAAAGTCACTTCAAGATGCAGATATAATAACAATATCTGTAGGACTAAATGATATAATCTACGAATATAATATTATTAATAATGACAATATATCAGAGTATGAAGAAAATAAAATAGTAGACTATGTATACAATAATTTTTTAGAATTACTTAATAATATTAGACTATATACAAAAAGAAAAATATATATAATTGGATATCCAGAAAATAGTAATAAATATAACTCTTTAATAAGAAAACTTAATAATAAATATAAAGAAATTCCTATAGAAAATATAGTTTTTATAAATACAAATAATATATTTTCTTCTGAAGACTTTGAATTAAAAAATAGTTTATATCCAAATACTAATGGATATAAAAAAATATCAAAAATAATAATAGAAGATTATAATTTTACACAATCAAAATAGGTAAAATATAAAAAAAAGCTTGATATATCTAAAAATACTTGTTATAATAAATTCGCTATTAATTACTATGACTTAAATTGAGTCATGGCGGAAGGAGAGACAGAAATGAAAAAGGGAATACATCCAGATTATAAAGAATCAAAAGTTACTTGCGCTTGTGGAGAAACTTTTACAACTAAATCAACAAAAGAAGAAATAGTAGTTGAAGTTTGTTCAAAATGTCATCCATTCTATACTGGAAAACAAGGAAGAGCATCACGTGCAGGACGTGTTGATAAATTCAACAAAAAATACGGATTCACTACAAAAGAAGAAGCTTAATAAAAAAATAACTAGTTATAATAAACTAGTTATTTTTTTGCATTATTATTACCATTTTCCTTATCTTGTTTCTTTTTCATTTCTTTAGTTTCATTTATTATTTCTTTATATAGTTTAAAATATAAATCACCCGGATTACTATATAAATCCATTTTATTATTTGAAAGTTCAATTTTTGAAATATGATCAGCATCATATATTTGTATTGGAATCTTCTTTTTAAATAAAGCATCAGTTCTAGTATAATCATAAGTTAAAACATGACCATAACCTTTATATAATAACAATCTATCATCATACTTACCAGGATCATGATAATTAGTTGTTATTTTTGCCTGTCTACCAATAAAATTACTCTCTTTGAAAAAATCAGAAAGGGAAATATAATTATTTTCAATCTCCTCAAAAGTAACAGAAGTAAGAGGACTCATTCTACCATCAATATTTCTATATCTCATTTTAGGTCCAGTTTCTGTCATAACTAATTGATATATATATATGTAGTTTCACCAAAATTAATTGCATGAGTAAAAAAATCATTTATGTTATCAGGATCAAAATTTTCAAACATTTCAGGAGTAATTTTAATAGTTTTAAGAGCATCTCTTCTTTTTCTTAAAAATAACTCACCTTGTATAAATAATTCCATATATATGCCACCTCATTCTAATATTATTATAATAAGAAATAAAAATCAACAACTTTTGTGGATAAAAATGTCAACAAAAAATAAATATCCACAATTTTTGTGGATATTTTGTTATACTAATATTAGAAAGAAGGTAAAAAATGAAAATAGGAATAGCTTCAGACCATAGAGGTTACAAATTAAAAGAATATTTAAAAGAAAATTTAAAAGAATATGAAATAATTGATTTTGGAACAAACAGTGAAGAAAGTGCAGACTATCCAGATTATGGAATAGCTCTTTCAGAAAAAGTATCCACAAAAGATGTGGAAAAAGGAATTGCAATATGTGGATCAGGAATAGGTATATCAATTGCGTGCAATAAAGTAAAAGGAATAAGATGTGCAAAAGTATCAAACAAAGAAGAAGCAAAATACACAAGAAATGATAATGATTCAAATGTAGTTGCTTTATCAGCAGAAGTACCACAAGAAGAAGCACTAGAAATAGTAAGAACATTTTTAGAAACACCATTCTCTAATGATGAAAGACATCAAAGAAGAATAAATAAAATTACAAAATACGAGGAAGAACATGAGTGCTAAAGCAATATTATATGTTTTAGTAACAGTTCTAGTGGTATGGTGTTTAGAATCAATTAATATAAATCAAATATTTAAAAAAAATCGAGTAGTACAGGCAAGAGTAATGTATTTATTAATTGCTCTTTCAATTATATATCCAGTAACCAATTTTTTATGGGATTTTTTCCTTAGTACAAAAATTTAAAAAAAATGAATAAAAACCTCAAAGTTGAGAAAACTTATAATGAGGTGAAAAAATGAAAACAAAAAAATTGAAGGGATGGGTATTACCAACTATTTATGCATGTTTCTTTATAGGAATTTTCTTAGTTACTGTAGGAGTATCAAATGTATTATTAGAAAAGAGTAGTAGAGAGCAGGAAAATGAAAGTGAAAGTATTAATTATGTATCAGACTCTATAATAGATGAAGAAACACCCGTTATACAGCAGATTGAAACAATCTTAAAACCATATACCGACACTGATATAAAAATTAGTAAATATTATTATGATTATAAAGGCGATGAAACAAAACAAGAAAGTTCACTTATTTATCATGATAATACATATATGCAAAACTCAGGGGTAGATTATACTAAAGATGAAGTATTTAATGTAGTAAGTATATTAGATGGAACAGTAATAAATGTAAAAGAAGATGAATTACTAGGAAAATGTGTAGAAATTAAACATGATAACAATTATACAAGTATTTACCAAAGTTTATCAGAAGTAAATGTTAAAAAAGGCGATTCAGTTTTAAGAGGTCAACTAATCGGAAAAAGTGGAGAAAATAAAATAGATAAAGACATGGGTAACCACTTACATTTTGAGCTATATATAAAAGGACAAATAGTTGATCCACTTGAATATATTGATAAAGAAGTAAAAAAAGAAGATAATTCAAATCAAGCACAAGAATAATCTTCTTTTTTCATAAAATTAAATATTTTCATATATATTTAAGTATAAATAAATTGAATGGAGGGTAAAAATTGTTATATAAAGATATAGGAATAGATTTAGGAACAGCTAATGTACTCATATATGTAAAAGGAGAAGGTATTGTATTAAATGAACCAAGTGTTGTAATGATTGATACAAAAGATAATAGTGTATTAGAAGTAGGAAAAGGTGCTAAAGAAATGATAGGAAAAACACCTAGAGATATTAAAATTGTAAGGCCAATGAAAAATGGAGTAATTGCTGACTTTGAATTAACAGAAATAATGATAGATAGATTTATAAAAAAAGTAAAAGCATCACGCACTTTCTTTAAACCGAGAGTTCTAATATGTTGTCCATCAAGTGTAACAGAAGTAGAAAAAAATGCAATAGTTGAGATGGCTGAAAAAACAGGAGCAAGAAAAGTATTTTTAGAGGAAGAACCTAAAATGGCAGCTTTAGGTGCAGGTATTAAAATAAATAAAGCAATAGGAAATATGGTTGTAGATATAGGAGGAGGAACAACTGATATAGCAGTACTATCCTTAAATGATATTGTAATTTCCGAATCAATAAATATAGCTGGAAATAAATTTACTGAAGATATAATAAAGTTTATTAAAGAAAAATATGAAACATTAATAGGAGAAAAAACAGCAGAAGATATTAAATGTAACTTTGCTAATTGCTATAGAGCAAGTGCAAAAAAAGAATACAAAGTAAAAGGAAGAAACTTAATAACAGGATTGCCAACAACTATAAGAATAACAGAAAAAGATACGGAAAGAGCATTAACAGAAAGTATTAATAAAGTTGTAAAAGAAATAATAAATATTTTAGATAAAACACCTCCGGAGTTATCCGCAGATATTGTGGATAAAGGTTTAGTACTTACAGGAGGAGGTTCATTACTAAAAGGATTACAAAATAAATTAAAAGAAGAATTAAGTATACCAGTATTAATCGCACAGTCCCCATTAACATGTGTTATAGAAGGTACAAAAGTATTATTAAATGATGTAAAGAAATTGAATAGTATTGTCTAAACTATTTTTTTTAAACAAAAAAAGTGGTATATTCATATTAGGTTCTGCTATAGTGCAGATCAAATTATGATAAGGAGAATTGTATGAAAATAAAAAATGTTATTGGAAGAGAAATACTTGATTCAAGAGGTAATCCAACAGTAGAAGTAGATGTTGAATTAGAAAATGGAATTATTGGTAGAGCAGCTGTTCCAAGTGGAGCTTCAACAGGAGAAAGAGAAGCTTTAGAATTAAGAGATGGTGGAGATAGATACATGGGAAAAGGTGTATTAAAAGCCGTAGAAAATGTAAATGGACCACTAAGAGATTTAGTTATTGGAATGGATGCTAAAGATCAAAAAGCATTAGATTATGCAATGATAGAATTAGATGGAACAGAAACTAAATCAAAATTCGGAGCTAATGCTATATTAGGAATTTCAATGGCAGCTTTAAAAGCAAGCGCATTAGAAGCTGGAAAACCATTATATGAATATGTAGGAGATGGAAAAACTTTACCTAAACCTATGATGAATATAATAAATGGTGGAGCACACGCAGATAATAAATTAGATTTTCAAGAATTTATGATTATTCCACAAAGAGATACTATTAAAGAAAGAGTTCGTGTTGGAGCAGAAGTATTCCATAATTTAAAGAAAGTTTTAAATGAAAAACACTTAGCTACTGGTGTAGGAGATGAAGGTGGATTTGCTCCTGATTTACAATCTAATACTGAAGGATTTGAATTAATCATGGAAGCAATCAAAAGAGCTGGATATGTACCAGGAGAGGATGTATGTCTAGCAATAGATGTAGCTGCATCAGAATTCTATGAAGATGGAAAATATAATTTAGTAGGAGAAGGAAGAAGTCTTACAACAGATGAATTAATAGATTTTTATAAAGAATTAGTAGAAAAATATCCTATTATATCTATTGAAGATCCAGTTGATGAAAATGATTGGGAAGGATTTACAAAAATTACAGAGGTTCTTGGTGATAAGATTCAATTAGTAGGAGATGATTTATTTGTTACTAACAAAAAATGTCTTCAAAAGGGAATTGATAATCATGCAGGGAATGCTATTTTATTAAAAGTAAATCAAATTGGTACAATAACTGAAACACTTGAAACTATAGAATTAGCTAGAGAAAATGGTTATAAAACAATCATCTCTCATAGATCAGGAGAAACAGAAGATACAACAATTGCTGATTTAGCAGTAGGACTTGATTTAGGACAAATTAAAACAGGTTCTATGTCTAGAACAGATAGAATCTGTAAATATAATCAATTAATGAGAATAGAAGAAAAACTAAACTAAAAGAACTAATATAGTTCTTTTTATTTGCTAAATTAATATTATTTGTTATAATTATCTAAAGAGATGATGTTTATGACTAGAGATATAATAGATGCCATAAAAATAGTAATAACAACTTTTGTATTTTCTTCAGTACTGATGCCAGTAATGATTAGAATTGCAAAACATGTTGGCGCAATTGATAGACCAAGATCAGAGGAAGGAAATAGGCATATACATAAAAAAGAAGTTCCTTTCTTCGGTGGATTAGGAATATTCTTAAGCTTCCTAATGGGATATATGTTATTTGGTAGTCCAAGTATAAAAATGAATTCAATCCTTATTGGAAGTTTTATAATGATTTTAACAGGAATAACTGATGATGTTTCACCAATTAAATCATGGCAGAAACTAATTGGTCATCTAATAGCAGCAGCAGTTATTACATTTTATGGAGATATAACACTTAATAATATTACCGCATTTGGTATTAATTTAGATTTTGGTATTTTTGCATATCCACTTACTATATTATTTATAGTAGCATGTGCAAACATAATTAATCTAATTGATGGTTTGGATGGATTAAGTGGAGGAATATGTTCAATTTTCTTCATTACGATTGGAATTATAGGTTTATATCAAGGAAGATCAGGAAGCTTAGTAATGATATTAACATTTGCGATGTTAGGTTCTACACTTGGATTTCTACTATTTAACTTCCATCCAGCAAAAATATTTGCAGGAGATTGTTCAACATTCCTGGGATTTATAATTGCAATTATTTCATTATTAGAGTTTAAAGGACCAGCTTTAATTTCATTCTTTGTTCCACTAGCGATTTTAGCGATACCAATATTAGATACTTTATTTGCAATAATACGAAGAATGTTAAAGAAGCAACCAATATTTAAAGCAGATAAACAACATCTACATCATCAATTATTAGGAATGAATTTCTCACAAGTAAATACAGTTTTGATAATTTATTTAATAGACATTTTATTCTCAGTAGCAACACTTTTATTTATGATAAAAGATCAAAAACTTGGAATAATTATTTATATAATTTTATTTGTATTAATACTATGGTTTGTATTTCATACAAGCATTATTTCAGATAAAAATCCGGAGAGAATGAAGTTAATCGGTAATAAAATAAAAAAAGTTAAACCTATAAAAAAAGATAAAGAAAAAGAAGAAAAGACAACTAATTAAAAATAGTTGTCTTTTTGTTAATTTATTATCCTAAAATTGGAAAATTATGGTAAAATCTATAATGTATGTTAGGATGGGATAAAATGATAAATTTTGTAGTTTGTGATGATAATAAGACATTTTCAAAGTTAATGAAAAGAACAATAGATAATTATATGTTAAATTATGAATTTGAATACAAGATTTTTCACTTTGATGGTTATGGAAATGATTTTGAAAAGTTCGTTAATAAGGATATAGGATTCAAAATATATTTCTTAGATATAAAAACTAGTAATGGCTCAGGACTAGATGCAGCAAGAATTATAAGAGAAAAATATAATGACTGGGCATCAATTATTATTATGGTCACCTCGCATTCAGAATTTAAATTTGAAGCATTAGGCAATAGATTATATTTGTTAGATTTTATTAATAAGTTAGATAATTGTGAAGAAATGGTAAGAGATAATATAACAAAAGCATTAAAGAATTACAATCAAAGACATAAAAGCTTAAGTTACGAGTATAACCATATCCTCCATAAAATAGAGTTTAGAAATATTATTTGCATAGAAAAAGAACAAGATAGTAAAAGATGTATTATTAAAACAACATATGGAACAAATTATATTCCAGGGACATTAAATGATTTATTAGATAAATTAGATGAAAGATTTATAAAAACACATAGAAGTTTAATAGTTAACAAAGATAAAATATCTTCCTTTGATTCAAAAACTAACATCCTTAGTTTTATAGATGGCTCAACAACTAACCAAGTAGCAAGAGGCAAAAAGAAGGAGCTGATGCAGATTGTCAACTGAAATAGCAATTTTTATAGGATGCATGATATGCGGATTTACAATCTTTAAAATATCAAAAGTAATTTTTAATAATCCTAAATTTGGTGGAATTAAAGATATAATTACAATTTTATTAATTGGAACAATAACTTATTTTTTATATGAAGTAACATATAAGACAGAAAGCAATATGCTAAAAGTTATACTTTCAATTATAGTATTAAAATTTTCTTATAAAGAAACTATGTTTAAAACAGTTGTGGGTGCAATTTTAACAATAGGAGTATTAACAGCAGTTGATTTATTTTCTAGTTTAATATTTAGCTTATTTATAACTGTAAATCAAATGAGAGGTGTATGGTACTTTATTTTACTATGTAATATAACGGTATTTATTATTTCAATAATAACAATTAATATACCTATAATTAATAAAAAAATACGAAGTATAGTACCAAATTTAAATGAAAGAAGTAAGTTTTCATCAATAGTTTTATTAGGATTATATTTAGTTATAATGCTCTTTTTACTTTATAACATAAGTATAAACTATAATTGGAGTGCAAAATTTTTTATAAATGTAATAATAGCAATTAGTTATTTTATAACAATATTTATTTTTATAAAAGATAGAACAGATTATAATAATTTATTTAATAAATATGAAGGATTATTTGAGTTTCTAAATGAAATTGAAGATAATATAGATAAACTATCATTTATAAATCATGAATATAAAAATCAAATAGCTGTTTTAAAAGGATATATTGAAAATAATAATACCGAAGAATCGTTAAATTATATTAACAATATAATTGAAGATATTAATATCGAAGACAAAGATATTATTTCTCAATTAAATAATATTCCAAAAGGAGGCCTTAAAGGTTTACTTTATTATAAAATAATTACATCAAAAAACAAAAAAGTAGAATTAATTTTGGATGTTAGTAAAACCTCAAATAAGTATCTAAAAAAATTAAATAAAAACCAAAATAGAACTATTTCAAAAATATTGGGTGTATACATAGACAATGCTATAGAAGCAGCAACAGTATCAAAAATTAAAATAGTAAATATAGAAATATATGCTATTAATAATGAAATGTTTTTTGTTATATCAAATTCATTTAAAAAAGAAAAAGTTAATCTTAATAAAATTGGAAAAAAGGGATATTCAACAAAAGGAAAAGGTCACGGCAAAGGTCTTTACCTTGCTAATAAAGAAATAAGAAAAACTAACTATCTAAAAAGTGAAACTCAAATAATAAATGATTACTACATACAAAAATTAATCCTAAATGAAAAAGAAGCCAAATGACTTCTTTTTTATTAATCTATTAAGCTTTTTGGAGCAGTTGGTTCATCAACTAATAAGAATGCACATCCCACACTAGCAGCACTAGTAAGTGCTAAAGCTAAAGCTCCTAAAACACCAGCTAATTTTTTCATTAAAATACCTCCTTTATTCTTTATTACTAAAATATTCTTTCGAATATTAAAGCCTACTTCTTATAGTTTAAGTAATTCTTATAAGGTTGCTTAAATATTTTATAAATAATAGGGCTAACCATTATTGCTTCAAGCATATTAGCAACTATAAATAAAGAAGAAATATTGTAATTTTTTATTAATAAACTCATAACAATATAGATTGAAGAAATAATAATTGTTGAAATCTTTCTAATAATTCTTTTCTTTTTATTAGGAAGAGGTCTTTTAACAGTATCGGCAGGTGCATATATTCCGAGAACAATTAAAGATATTAGACCAAAAATTAATAATATGCTTTTACTCAAATTTATACTTAGTATTAAAAAAGGTAATCCAATAAAAAGTAGAGTTGAACATATTAAACATTCTAAACTTGTTCTTGCATGAAAACCAAAACCAGTAAATCTTAATAGATTAAATAATACAAGTAAAATAATTAATTCTTTAGTAATATGTAATATTAAAGATATTATTAAAATTATAACAAGCTTGGTAAAAGTTAAATATAACCCTTCAAGTCCATATCTAATTTCCTCTATTTGTTCATCATTATAATTGTTATATTTTGTAATAAAGGATGTTGTAAAATTTAAATACTTCTCTTTCATAACATTCTCCCTATCAAAAAAATACTAACATCAAAAAATAATCATCTAAGAAGTAGGAAATTAATGTAATTAGAAAAGTCTCAATATGTAATTAATAAAAAAAATATAATAAAAATTTACCAAAAAATCCCCTAAACTAGCATTTTAGGGAAGAAAATAAGTAAAAACATATAATTTGGTAAACTAGATATGCGCACAAACAAGAATAAAAAGTTGGTTAACTGATGTAAAAGAAGGTGAGGTGTCAGTATGGTAGGACGCGTAAAGTGGTTTAATAATGAAAAAGGATATGGCTTTGTTGAATATAAAGACAATGAAGATGTATTCATTCATTATAGTACTATTCAAATCGAAGGTTACAAGACATTAAGCGAAGGTCAATATGTAAGTTATGATTTGATTAGTACACCAAAGGGATTTCAAGCAATACATGTTTGTCCTGTAAAAGAACCGGTTACTACTAAATAACCATTTGCTATAGACTATTGTTTATAGCCCCTTAAAAGATCTTTTAGAACTACTTTTTAGTAGTTTTTTTGTTTTTTAATTTTTTTTTAATGTTTAGATTATATGCTATACTTGTGATTAAGAAGAAAGGAGCTTAATATGGAAAAGATAGCATTAATACCAGCTTATGAACCGGATGAGAAATTAATCACACTTGTACAAGAATTAAAAGAAAATAAATATAATATAGTAGTCGTAGACGATGGGAGTGGTAAGAAATATAGAAAAATATTTGATGAATGTAAAAAATATGCAAAAGTAATTAGTTATGCTGAAAACAAAGGAAAAGGGCACGCATTAAAAACAGGTTTTTCTTATGTAAAAGATAATTTTAAAGAATATGTAGTTATTACACTAGATAGTGATGGTCAACATACAGTAAAAGATGCAAATAATCTTTATGAGTATTCAAAAAATAATAAAGAAACCTTAATACTAGGAAAAAGAATTAGAAATAAGAGTGTACCATTAAGAAGTAAATTAGGAAATGGAATTACAAGAATGGTATTTAATCTAGTATCAAAGGCAGATATATATGATACACAAACAGGATTACGAGCATTTAGTTATAAGCTAATGGATTATATGTTAGCTCAAGATGGAGAAAGATTTGAATATGAAATGAATATGTTATTAAATGCAAATAATAACAATATAAATATAAAGGAGGTAGAAATAGAGACGATTTATATAAATGAGAACAAAGGATCACACTTTAACACTATAAAAGATTCTTATAAAATTTATAAGGAAATAATAAAGTTTTCTCTATCTTCAATAACAAGCTTTGTAGTTGATTATTTAATGTTTACATTATTTGTTATATTATTAAAAAATATAATTTTATCAAACATATTTGCAAGAATAATAAGTGCAACAGTAAATTATAATTTAAATAAGAAACTAGTCTTTAAAAGTAAGAATAAATCAGTAGTAAAATACTTTTTATTAGCAGTAGCTATATTAATACTAAATACATTAATTTTAACAGGATTTAAAAAGTTAAGTATTAATATATTTGTAGCAAAAATATTAACAGAAGTAATACTTTTTATTGTAAGTTTTATTGTACAAAAAATATATATATTTAGGAGTGATAAAAACGAGAAAGTTTAATATAGGATTTTTAATAGTATTAACATCATTTACTATATATACTTTATTAGATACATTTGTTTTAGAAAATTCTTATTCAAATGTTAAAAAAAGTAGTAGTATTACACAAACTAGTACTAAAAGTAGTGGTGAAATAACAAAAAACGAAACTAGTTATGAAGATGATAATATAAAAATAGAATTGAAAACATACGAAGAATATAATACTAAAATATATGTCGCAGATATTACATTAAGTGATGCCTCATTTCTAAAAACAGCTTTAGCAAAAAATTCATATGGTAAAAATGTAAAAGAAAATACTAGTACTATTGCAAGTAATAATAATGCAATTCTTGCAATAAATGGAGATTTTTATGGAGCTCAAGAAAGAGGTTACGTATTAAGAAATGGTGTAATCTATAGAAATACAGCAAGAAGTAATCAAGAAGATTTAGTAATATATGAAGATGGATCATTTGAAATAATAAAAGAAGAAGATGTAAGTCTAGAAAGTTTACTAGAGAAAGGAGCGTATAATGTGCTTTCATTTGGACCAGCACTTATAGAAAATTATAATATATCAGTAACTAAAAATGATGAAGTAGGAAAAAGTATGGCAAGCAATCCTCGTACCTTAATTGGAATGATTGACAACTTACACTATGTATTTATAGTTAGTGATGGTAGAACATCTGAAAGTGAAGGTTTATCTTTATATGAACTAGCAACATTAGCTCAAAAATTAAATATTAAGACAGCATATAATTTAGATGGTGGAGGATCTTCAACAATGTATTTTAATGGAAAAGTAATTAATAACCCGACTACAAGTGGAAGAAATATTTCAGAAAGGAGTGTAAGTGATATTGTCTACATTGGATATTAAAAAGAAAATTAAAGTATTTACTATAATAACAATAATTACTTTTCTATTTTGTATAATATATGAACATTTCAGTTTTGGAGTCATTTCTAAATATATGATTTTAGCGCCACTTATTCCTTTAATATTAGGAGTATTTGTATATGTAATTTTATTAAAAGTCAAAAAGATAGGATATATAGAGAGCAGTTTATATTCAAATGGTATTTATACTTTACTAATAGGATCAATATTACAAGGCGTACTAGAAATATATGGTACAACAAATAAACTTATCTGGGTTTATCTAATTGTAGGAGTAGGACTTATTATTAGTAGTATAATAATATACATAAAAAAAATAAAATAAACACTTTTATTCCAAAAAAAATATGGTATTATATATATAAGGAGGAGGATATTATGGAATTTATTATCAGAGGAGATAAGATTAAAGTAACTGATGCAATGAAAGACTACATAGAAGAAAAGTTAGGAAAATTAAATAAATACCTAAAAGATAGCGAATCTGTAAGAGCAAGTGTAGTAGTAAAAGTTAAGAATATTAATCAAATTGTGGAAATTACAATCCCACTAAAAACCATAATTCTACGTTCTGAAGAGTCACAAGACGACTTCTACAAAGCAGTAGATAAAACTGTTGATAAATTAGAAAGACAAATTAGAAAAAATAAAACTAAGCTTTCTAAACATAATAAGACTTTTAAAGAAATAAAAGTAACTGATATAGAAGACGAGAAAGAAGAACCAGAAAAAATAATTAAACATAAAAAAATTGATGTAAAACCAATGAACGAAGAAGAAGCTGTACTTCAAATGGAACTTCTAGGACACGAATTCTATATGTATATGGATAGTGAAAAAGAAAAGTATTGTGTAGTATATAAGAGAAAAGATGGAGGCTACGGAGTACTAGAATCATAAAAGTTTTATAAAAAAGCCTATGAAAAAGGCTTTTTTTTTGGTAAAATAATAAATTAAGGGAGATGTTTAGATGAGTATATTAAATAGATTATTCGATCATGAATATAAACAATTAAAAAAATTTCAAAAACTTGCTGATCAAATAGAAGCTTTAGATGAAGAAACACATAAATTAACAGATACAGAATTACAAGGAAAAACAGAAGAATTCAAAAAACGTCTTGCTGATGGTGAAACTGTAGATGATTTATTAGTAGAAGCATTTGCTGTAGCACGTGAGGCATGCTTCCGTGTAATAGGAGAAAAACCATTCTACGTTCAGTTATTAGGTGCTTGTGCAATTCATTTTGGTAATATAGCAGAAATGAAAACTGGTGAAGGAAAAACTTTAACTGGTGTTTTACCTGCATACTTAAATGCCTTAACAGGAAAAGGTGTACATATTATTACAGTCAATGAATACCTAGCAGAACGTGATACAAACTGGATGGGTGGAATTCATAGATTCTTAGGATTAACAGTTGGTGTTAACTTAAGAGATATGTCTCCAGCAGAAAAGAAAGAACAATATAACTGTGATATCATGTATTCTACAAATAGTGAGTTAGGATTCGATTATTTAAGAGATAACATGGTTGTAAGAAAAGAAGATAGAGTACAAAAACCACTAAATTATGCAATAATCGATGAGGTTGACTCTGTATTAATAGATGAAGCACGTACTCCTTTAATAATATCTGGTGGACAGATGAATAGTGCAAATTTATACATTGATGCAGATAGATTTGTAAAAAGTCTTAAAAAGGAAGAAGACTATATCTTTGATGAACAAACAAGAAATGTTAGCTTAAATGATAGTGGAGCAGAAAAAGCAGAAAAAGTATTCCATATTAAAAATTTGTATGATATAGATAATGCAACTCTAGTACATTACATTAATCAGGCATTAAGAGCAAATTATGCAATGACTAAAGATGTAGATTATGTTGTACAAGATGGAGAAATAGTAATTGTTGATCAATTTACTGGTCGTTTGATGAAAGGAAGAGCCTATAGTGAAGGACTTCATCAAGCAATAGAAGCAAAAGAAAATGTTACTATTAATCAAGAAACAAAGACATTAGCTACTATAACAATTCAAAACTACTTCAGAATGTATCAAAAATTAGCTGGTATGACTGGTACTGCAAAAACAGAAGAAGAAGAGTTCAGAGATATTTATAACATGTATGTTATTACAATACCAACTAATAAAGAAGTAATTCGTATAGATGCACCAGACTTAGTATATGCAACTAAAGCAGCTAAATATAAAGCGATAGTAAAATTTGTTAAAGAAAAATATGAAGCAGGGCAACCTGTACTTATTGGTACAATTGCAATTGAAACAAGTGAATTAATAAGTGACTTCCTAAAGAAGGCTCATATACCACATGAAATATTAAATGCTAAGAATCATGCTCGTGAAGCAGAAATAATCTCAAAAATTGGTTTACATAAATCTGTAACAATTGCAACAAACATGGCAGGTCGTGGAACAGATATTAAATTATCTGATGAAATAAAACAATTAGGTGGACTTTGTGTAGTAGGTACAGAAAGACATGAATCTCGCCGTATTGATAATCAGTTAAGAGGACGTTCTGGTCGTCAAGGAGATCCAGGATATACACAATTCTTTGTTTCAATGGAAGACGATCTTATGGTAAGATTTGGATCTGATAGAATCAAACAAATGATGCAATCAATGGGATTTGGGGATAACGCTATTCAAAGTAAAGTAATAACAAAGTCGCTTTCAACAGCACAATCAAGAGTAGAAGGAAATAACTTTGATATTCGTAAAAATATTCTTGAATATGATGATGTTATGAACAGCCAAAGAGAATTAATTTATCAAAAAAGAAATAAAATTCTTGATAGTGAAACTATTCATGAAGATGTACTTAATGCATTTAGACATCATATAGAAGATTTAATTAAATCACACGTTGTAATAGATAGTGAATTAAATGATGATGATTTAACAGAAATAGTTGAGTTTGCTAATGAGAATTTATTAGTAAAGGATATTAAAAAATCATCTGTAAAAAGATTAACTGAAGAACAATTAATTGATAAAATATATAAACAAGTAGTAGAAGAATATGAAGAAAAAATATCAATTCTTCCAGAAGAAATTACAAATGAATTTGAAAAAGCTATATCACTTCAAGTAATTGATAACTACTGGATGGAACATATTAATACAATGTCTCATTTAAGAGAAGGTATTTATCTAAGAGGATATGCCCAAGAAGACCCACTTCATGCATATACTATGGAAGGTTTTGATATGTTTGATAGAATGCTTCAAAATATCGATAAAGACACAACAGTATTCTTACTTAAAGCAGAAATTAGACAAAATATCGAAAGAAAACCACAAGCAAAAAAAATGAGTACTAATAAAGATGACTCAGAAGGTAAATCAAAAAAGAAACCTAAAAAAGTAGCAAAAGTAGGTAGAAATGATCCATGTCCATGTGGAAGTGGTAAAAAATATAAACAATGCTGTGGCAAGTAACTCGCAAACTCTTATAAAATAAGGAAAAACACGAGTTTTTCTTTTTCTAAAAATTGCAAAAATTGTAAAAAATACAACACTATCTACACTTTATCTACACTTTTTTGATGAGAAAAATTGGAATATAGATTGTTTTACAAACAGTTAGAATTATAAAAAGTATGATATAATAATATATAGGAGTTGACATTATGGATAAGTATTTAGAAATAAAAAAAATATTTGAATCAAGAGAAGATAAAGAGAATGCTGTTGCTATGTCAAAATATATGAGAAACATGTTTGATTTTTATGGTCTACCAACTCCAAAAAGAAAAGAAGTATATAATTATTTTATAAAGGCTGAAAAGAAAATAAAAAAAATAGATTGGAAATTTTTAGATAAATGCTATGAAGATAATCATAGAGAATTTCAATATTTGGTTTATGATTATTTACTTGCAATGAAACAATATGTTTCCTATGAAGATATAACTAAGATTAAAAATTATATCATCACTAAATCTTGGTGGGATACAATAGATTTTTTATGTAAGGTAATTGGTGATGTGGAACTTCGTGATTCAAGAGTAAAAGAACTAATGCTTGAATGGTCAAAAAATGATAATATTTGGATTAAAAGAACTGCAATAGAACATCAATTGAATTTAAAAGATAAAACAGATTATGAATTATTGGAAAAGATAATAGTAAATAATTTTGGAACAGATGAATTTTTTATAAATAAAGCTATTGGTTGGGCATTAAGAGAATATTCAAAAACAGATCAAAATTGGGTAAAAAACTTTATAAACAAGTATAAAAATCAAATGAGTGATTTAAGCATTAAAGAAGCATGTAAATATATTTAAAACAATAAAAAATCTACACATTTGTCTACACTTTAATTGAAAAAACTATAATATTAAAAAAATCAAAAAATTAGAATTAACGAGAATTGATAATGATTTAAAACGATTTATATATTATTTAACTTGCCTGAAGTTATCGGAATTGAGGTTTCAAAGTGCCATGTGGCAGTGGCAAAAAATATAAACAATGTCATGGTAAATAACTCGTAAACCTTGATAAAATAAGGGAAAACGCGAGTTTTTCTTTTCATTAAAAAATATCTAAAATAAGGGCTGGAGCCATTCTGGAGCTACTTTGATTTAGATATTTGGCTATATTACCATTTAAGATCGTAAAATAGTAATATTAGAATGAAGATTTTGGACTTTTTCATTGCTTTGAATTTTAAGATATTAGGATTTAAATATTTCTAAATCTATAACCAAAAGAATAATAATTAGCACTTTGTATTGACAAGTGCTAATTTTTGAGTATAATTATAATCGTAGTGAGAAAAAGATACTCACTATGGTATTAAAATTATATATTTGATATGTGCTTACCTCAAATGGCTCAACACATTTAGGAAAGGAAGTTGATGGATATGATGTTAGTACCAAGAAGAAATTTTGATTTGTTTGATGATATCTTTGATGATTCATTCTTTATGCCAAAAAATGACAACAAGATGATGAGAACAGATATTGAGGAAAAGGATAATAACTATGAACTTGCCATTGATTTACCAGGAATGAATAAAGACAATGTTAAAATAAGTTTAGAAGATGGGTATTTAACAATTCATGCTAAACAAGAAAGTAAAAATGATGAAAAGGATAAACATGGTAAGTATATTAGACGCGAAAGATATTATGGTGAAGCATCCCGTAGTTTCTATGTTGGAGATGAAGTTACAGAAGAAGATATCAAAGCTAAATTTGAAGATGGAACATTAAAGATTGAAGTTCCTAAAAAAGAAAACAAACAAATCAAAAATAAAAAGTATATCGAAATCAAATAATGAATTGCAAAAGGATTGATTTAATCCTTTTGCTTTTTATGATTATGATACGTAAAATTTTCTAAAAAAAGAAATATATCTAAAGATTAAGATATTACGATAAATGATTAATTGATTAATATTCTTATATTATGTATAATAATAGTGACAAAGAAAATATAGGATATGCTAGTATTTGTGCACTTTTTGTGCACATTAGACGAATATTTTATATAAAAAATGACAAAAATAGTACTTAAAATACAAAAAGTTACCTGTCCACAAACCTTTGCAAATAAAGGAAATACGCATAATAATATAAGTATGGATAATATACTAAATGGCGCCGCATGTGGCAGTGGTAAAAAATATAAACAATGTCATGGAAAGTAGTATAAGCCTAGTAATTACGGGCTTTTTTCATGCTACGAGAACTTCGGAATATGCTTTAGATACCCTTTTTAAGAGTAAATTCGCAATTTTTTAGCAAGAACTTAAAATGCCATATTTCCTTTATTTATAAGGAATTTTGAAGAATTTTAGCTTAAATGAATATAGAATTGTGTCCATTGTCAAATTGACAGTGTAAACAATATTTTAAAAATAGATTTGATATTTCATTCTTGAAACAATTATTATTAACAAGTTTATAAAATATATGCAAAAAAGTGATATAATATTATTTTAGAAACAAGTTATGCAGCAAAAATAGAAAGTGAGATAGATATGAAAAATAAATATAAAAAAACATTATTAGCATGTTATTTAGGATTTATTACACAAGCGATTTCGGCAAATTTTGCACCTCTATTATTTATCACATTTTATAAAACATATAATATATCATTTGGTGAGCTTGCACTTATACCAACTTGTTTTTATGTTACACAAATATTAATAGATTTTGCTTGTACAAAATTTGTAGATAAAATAGGGTATAGAATAAGCATTATATTATCTGAGATAACCTCTGCTATTGGACTTATAGGCCTTGCATTTTTGCCTAATATTTTGCCATATCCATTTATTGGAATTATTATTTGTACAATAGTTTATGCTGTTGGAAGTGGACTTATTGAAGTTCTATGCAGTCCAATTGTTGAATCTTGTCCTTTTGAAAATAAAGAGGGAATGATGAGTTTATACACTCGTTTTATTGTTGGGGAGCTGTGGGAGTTATATTAATTTCAACATTATTCTTTACAACATTTGGGCTAGAACATTGGCGTATTTTGTCTTGTATATGGGCATTAATTCCGTTATATAATATATATAATTTTGCAACCTGTCCTATTGAACCTATTGTAGAAGATGGAAAAGGCATGACAATCAAAGAACTTTTTAAGACGAATATTTTTTGGATGTTAATTATTTTAATGGTTTGTGCAGGATCATCTGAGGCTGTAATTGCACAATGGTCTTCTGCTTTTGCAGAATCAGCTCTTAATATTTCAAAAACTATAGGAGATTTAGCAGGACCTTGTGGATTTGCATTTTTTATGGGTCTTAGCAGAGTTTTATATGTGAAATTTGCCAACAAAATTGACTTGACTGTATTTATGGTATTTTCTGGATTTGTGTGTTTTTGTTGCTATCTTTTAGCAGGAATAACTAATATTCCAATTTTAGGTTTAATAGGCTGTATGTTATGTGGCTTTTCTGTTGGAATTATGTGGCCTGGTTCTATTAGTATTTCTTCATCTATTCTTCCAAAAGGAGGAACAATAATGTTTGCATTTTTAGCTTTAGCTGGCGATTTAGGTGGATCAGTCGGCCCTGTAATAGTAGGAAGTGTATCTCAGATGAATGGGAACAATTTACAAATTGGAATACTTTCAGGAATAGGTTTTCCTATAATACTTGGTATAAGTGCTTTAATAATAAGACGATGGAAGTTAAAGAATAATAAAATTTAAAAGTGATACCTGCTAAATAATTTCGAAAAAGTATTAAAAGAGTATTTTAGATACCTTTTTAGATACCTTCCAAGTAAATTCTTGAGTGCTTAGGAGTGCCATAAAGTGCAAAAAAGTGCATTTATACGCCATAAAATGCTGTCAAATGTGCTCAAAAACCCCATATGTTTTCTCTATGTGGAAGTGGTAAGAAATATAAACAATATTGTGGTAAAAAGTAAGAAATACAAGGGTTTGCGAGGATTTGAAAAATTCAAAAAATTGTAAAAAAAGCCAAAATGTTTCCAAAATGACTGGAAAACCTTATAAAATAAGATAATTCTAAATGGAAACATATTTAAAAGTTCTGAAAAGAACTTTTTTTGTGAGAGCAAATGTTATTCGTGATATAATTATTTTAGGGTGATGATATAGATGAACAAATCCGATTATGTAAAAAAAATTAATGATAAATTAAGTGATTGTTCTAAAAAGATAATGTTAGAACAAATAGATAGATATTACTTTGCAAAAGAATATCAAGTTATAAATAATAAATATAAGATTGGTGATGAAGTAAAGCTAGATAAAGGAACTTTATTACATGGAATTTATAAAAATATTGAAGGTTTAAAGGAAATATTAAAAGATGGTTTGATATCCAGTTGGTTTATAGATGGAAGATTATCAAAGTATCCTAGTAGTGTTGGAATATGGAACAGACAAAAGAAGCAAGATTTATGCCTAGTTTAGTTCAAAATCAAGTTCAAATTGGAATTATTTTTAATGGAACAAATAAGTATACAAAAGCTCTTTTAAAAGGTGATATACTAAATCCTTTAATTATTAATGATAAAGATGTTAAAGAATTTGTTAATGAAAATTATTATGATAGATTTATAACTGAGAGAAAAGAAAAAGATGATTTCTTTACTGATAGAGAAAGCGCTATTTTGTTTGGAATTACTGCAAATTTTATAGAAGGTATATTAGTTGGTAGAGACTATGAAAATAATAAAGAAATATTAAATGAAATAAAAAAACTATTGCCAAACTGTTATATATGTAATTTAGATGGGAAAGTAATTTCCTAAAAATATTTGGATAATAATATTTTTAGCACTGATAAATGTATAAATAAGTGATAACATTTTATTAGTAAATGAATAAAAACAATGTTTCCATTTTGTTTCTAAAAAATTAAATATCTATAGTAACAATAATACTATATATATCAAAGGAGATGTGATAATATGGCAAATGTCTTAGCAGGAGCTACCAATCATTTTGAATTTAATGAATTACCTAATAGTAGAATAATACTCTCTGAAGAATGTTATAGAAGACTTTCAGCAGATATTAATTTATGTGCATTTAGTGGTACTAAAGAATTAGAATATGGAACATTTTTATATGGTAAAGAAATAAAACCAAATGTAATATATTTTGATATGCCTAGCAAATATGATGATTACGAACCAAGTTTTAGAGAATTTGAAGTAAATATTGATAAAAATGGTAATGAACTTTTGATGCATAAAGAATTAATGAGTAAAATTGAGGATAATAAATATAATTGTATTGCACATATTCATACTCATCCATATATTGGTGGAACTTGTAGATTTTTTTCAAATCAAGATTTAAGAACAATACAAACACTTCAACGAGATTTTCAACCTGAAAATGGCGAAAAGAAATATTTTTTTGGTGGCTTATTAACAGTAGGGCCTGAAAATGTTCATGAAACTGATGAGATAAGTTTTGTTTTTTATGATGAAAATAATGGCTGGTATAAGATTACAAATATAAATGTATTTTTGAATAATCAAGAAATCCCTTTTTTTAAAGTTGATACAAAACCAAAAATGAGATTAGGATAAATACTAATTTTTAAATATTATTTAAATATCTTCAAGTATCTTTGTTCTTTTTTTAACCATGGTATCATGTCCTTAGTTGAAGTAATAACCTACACTAAAACATTATTTTTTTAAGATGTTATAATAATTAATATAAAGAAGAAGTAAAAATGTCAACAGTTACAAATGAGTTATTAATCCCAATATCATTATTGGATTAGTTAATAAAAAGTATTCTATATATATGAACTAAATTAAGTAATTAAAAAGGAGATAAATTATGGACTTTAATATTAATAAAGTAAAAATATTTGTTACAATCCCAAGAGAAAATGTAGATGAAGTGAGAAATGCTGTTTGCAATGCAGGAGCTGGTATTATTGGAGAATACACATTTTGTACTACATCCACTAATTCTATGGGGACATTTATACCAAGTGATACAGCTAATCCATACATAGGAGAGAAAAATAAATTGGAGTTTGTTGAAGAAGAAAAATTAGAATTTGTATGTGATATAGACAAAGTAAAAAGTGTTATTTGTGAATTAAGAAAAACTCATCCTTATGAAGAACCAGCAATAGATATAATTCCTTTAATAGATGAGTCATACTTTAAATAAAAAAACTAGTTTTCTTAAGTATATCTTAAATGAAGATAACTTAAAAATAGACTAGTTTTTTATTTTAATATTTTTAGATATTCTTTCTTTTCTCTATCATTATTAGTACTTTTAATAATATTTTTTAAACAATTTTTTATTTTAATAATATCATTAAACTCCATAGTAGATGCAGCTCTATTAGAATCTCCACCACCATCAAATAATTGCATTATACTAGAAACATCAACTTGATTTTCATTAATTTTACTTCTTGCTTTAATTGCTATTTTATTTGAATGATCTTCCCCTAATTTTTCAGAATCAACATAGCCAATTACAAAAGCAGCATCTAAAGAATATTGAAGAAGAGAATCACAAGCTTCGGATAATTGATAGTTAGTATATACAGTATCTGAATTATTTTTATTAAAACAAATTGCATATCTTCTAGAATTAGAATCAGTATAGAAATGTGTGCATTTTAATAATTTTAAAATCAATTCTTTTTGTTTCATATCATCTTCAAAATTAGATATTGTAAATAAGTTTTGAACATCTTGTAAATTGGCTCCATATTGTAAGAGTTTAGCTATTGTTTTAAAACCAGAAGGATTATTTACAAAGTATAAACCATTAGTATCAAGATATACTCCCGCAAGTAATAATTGTGCTGTTTCAGTAGTTATATATATATCTAAATCCTTCATTAAATAAAATAATATCTCACTAGCACTACTAGCTTCAGAAGAAACAAATAGTTTTCCAGATGTTATTACTTTAGTATCTGGTATATGATGATCTATTACTATAGTTTTATCTTTTTTTAGTGATACATCTGAAATTGGAATTAAATTCTTAACACAAGAATCAGTAATAATAACCAAACTATTATCTTTTTTATTTCTTTCATATTCATCAGTGTCAATAAATTTATATTTTTTTTCTAATTCCAAGTAAAGTTCCCTAAAACTTGGCTTCATATCACTAGGATTATCGTTTGTAACAATACAACTATCTATACCATAGAAAGAACAAGTATCACTTATTGCAATAGAACTAGCTAAAGCATCAAAATCCATATTATTATGTGGAACAATAAAAACCTTATCTGTTTCATTTAAACATGAAACAAGAGTAGTTTTTAATCTATTAACAATATTTTCAAAGTTTTTGCTAATATTCTCCATTTACCCCTCCATTAACACACAAAACATAATTATACTATAAAATTTAAAAAATATCAAGTTAGTATCAAAAAAACTCTTTTTTTTTGATATAATTAAAAATAGGTGATACCATGAAAAAAAGAAACTTAAAAAAAATATTAGGGAAAATATACAAACTATTAGATTTTAAACAAAAATTAAAGTTTATATTTATAATTTTTATAATGATAACATCAGCTATATTAACACAGATAACTCCAAAAGCAATTGGTTGGTTAACTGATGATGTATTAAATGTTAGTGGTGTTTCGTTTAAAAAAGTTGTGCCTTTCTTAATTCTTATTTTAGTAGTTAATGTGGTAAATGAAGTGATAAAGATAGCTAGAAGAGTAATGGTTGAAGATGTTGCAACTAGAACAGAGAAAAAAGCAAGAGGAATGGTTATTAAATCATTATTAATGGCTCCATTATCATATTTTAGAAAAAATATGACTGGAAATATACATGGAAGATTAAATAGATGTTTAGATGGAACAATAAAACTTGAAAAACTTCTTTTTATGGACTTTGCTCCTGCTATATTTAATAGTGTTGCTGCAATAGTAACAATATTTATAACACTACCTATAACATTAGCTTTACCAATGCTATTAGTAATACCAATTGGAATAATAATTGTATTAGCTCAAATAAATAGTCAAAGAGGAATACGTGTTGAATTATTAGAAAGTAAATCTGGTATGGATGGAACTATTGTTGAATTAATAAATGGTATTGAAGTAATAAGAATATGCGATAGTGTAGATTTCGAAATAGAAAGATTTGATAATAAATCAGAATTTTTAAGAAGTAAAGAAATGAAACACCACAAAGCAATGGCTAAATATGATTGTTTAAAATTTATAAATCAAGCAGTATTCTCAGTTTTAATAATAGGCTTATCAACTTACTTAGCAACAAAAGGGGTCATTTCTGTAGGAGCAGTTTTAACATCATATTTATGTTTTAACCAATTAATAAAACCATTAGAAGAGTTGCACAGAATATTTGACGAAGTATCAGAATGCAAAGTACTTGCAGGAGACTTCTTTGAGATGGTAGAAATACCAAACGATTTTTCATATTTAGAAACAAAAAGAGAAATGAATAATGAAATAACAGATGAAATAATTAATATTAAAAATTTAAATTTTAATTATTCAGAAGATGAAGATAAAATAATACTTAAAAACTTTAGTATAGATATAGAAAAAGGTATGTATCTCGGTATAGCTGGTCCATCAGGATGCGGTAAATCTTCTTTAATAAAATCAATCTGCAAACTAGAAAAAGCTGACGGAACAATTATTTTAGATGATACAAATATAAATAATTTAAATAGAAAAGACATATCTAATATCATTGCACTAGTTCCACAAAGTCCATTTTTAATAGCTGGAACAATATATGAAAATATTACTTATGGAATAAATAGAGATGTAACAATAGAAGAGGTAGAAGAAGCCGCAAAAAAAGCATATATATTAGATTATATAGATAGTCTTCCAGATAAATTTAATACACAAATATCTGAAGGTGGTAATAACTTATCTGGTGGACAAAGACAAAGAATAGCTATTGCTCGTATCTTCTTAAGAAAACCTAAAATTTTAATTTTAGATGAAGCAACAAGTGCATTAGATAATACTTCAGAAAAACATATTCAAAGTGAAATAGAAAAATTACAAAAGGAAAATAATACAACTATAATAGCAATTGCACATAGATTAACTACATTAAAAAATTGCGATAAAATAATTGTACTAGATAAAGGTAAGATTGTAGAAGATGGTAAGTTTGATGAATTAATTGAAAAAGAAGGCATATTCAGTGATATGTACTATGGTAGATTAAAATAATAAATATTTTTAAAGAAAGGTTAATATATAATGAAAAGAATAATTGATTTAGTTGCTGATTCGGGAAGTCATAAAGATGCTTTATTATTAGAATATATTAGAAAAAATTATCTAATAGAAAATGAAATTACTGACTTATGTTTTATTTCAGGTCAAGGAGAAGATTATGAGCACCATACTCAACCAAGTGCAGAAGAATTAAGAAAAATAATGTTTGAAAAAAATAATAAGAATACTATTTACTTCTTAAGATCTTTTTTCTTTGATAAGGATAGAGAAAACTATTTAAAATTAATGGAAGATGCCTGCAATTCAGATATTCAGATATTTAAAACAGATCAAAAAGAAGAACACATAACTTCTGATAAAAGTTGGACAAACAAGTATTGCAAGTTTATAAGTATTAGTGATATAAACAAAGAATAATCCATTTTTTTGACAAATTAAAAGTATTATGTTATACTCATTCCGTAGTAAATCAATTAGTCATTCGCGTTTTACTACCAGATAAACGCAAGTTTAAAGGAATAATGAAGAGTCTTAAGAATCTCCTCATGAATGGCAAAAAATATACACATTAATTTGTGATTGTTTTTTGTTGTATATTCATGAAAGGAGGTTCTTTTTATTTACAATCACACAATAAAAAATGAAAGGATGATTAATATGAAAACAAATGGATATGATTATTACAATGACCTAGCAAATTGGTCTTTTGATGATATCAATTATACAGAAGAAGAAAAAACAAATTGGAATTATGAAGACGAAATAAAAAAAAGTGTTAATGAAAATACTAGAGCACTAGATTTAGGCACAGCAGCAGGAGAAAAATTATTAAAAAATTACCCTGATTGTGCTGAAATATTAGGAACAGATTTTTCAGAACAAATGATAGAAACAGCTAAAAAAAATCTGTTAATAAGTGGAAGAAACAATATTTCTTTTAAGGTAATGAACAACCTAAAAATGGATACACAAGACAATTATTTTGATTTAGTAACAGCTCGTCACACTATAATTGATCCAGTGCAAATTTACAAAACATTAAAAGAGGATGGAAAATTAATAGTAAGAGGGGTTGATAAATTAGATTGTTGGTCTTTAAAAAGATTATTTAATAGAGGACAAGGATACCATGATGTAAAACCAATAAGTCTAATTGATTATGAAAATATTATTGATGCTGGTTTTAAAGAAGTAGAATTAATTCCACTACATACAATAGAGTATTACAAGACAAAAGAAGACCTATATGCATTATTAATAAAAACGCCTATATTAGATGAGTTTTCAGAGGAAGCTTTTGAAGAGTATGAAAGAAAACCAATTGAAAATGATTTATTTGAAAAATATGTTTCTGAAAATACATCTGAAAAAGGTATAAAACTAATAAGAAGATATTATGGAATAACAGCAAAAAAATAAATATAAGAATTATCTATATCATGTTATAATAAATTGAGGTGTATTTATGAAAAAAGTACCAAAATTATTATTTAAAAAAATGAGTCTTGAAGAAAATATAGATACAATTAAATGGGCATATTATGAGAATAATGGTTTATTAAGCGTTCATAATTACACAGTATCATATTTCCCTGAATTAGCAGATTTGGATGAAAAATTATCAAAAGAAGAAGTGTACATAATAATAGAAGACATAGTAAAAAAAGATTATGAAAAATACACAAATAGGCTTCAAGAGGAAACTGAAAGATATAATAAATTATGGATTGAATATAATGATAGCTATTTTGAGATGCTATCAGATTATTTAGAAATAGAATGGCCTAAAAAAGAAATAGAAGCAAAAGTAGGACTAATACCAGTATTTCCAAGATATCTAGATGAATTTAGTTTTTCAGTAGGAACTGGAATAGAGGACTGGAAAGTAATTGAAACATGCGCTCATGAAACACTTCATTTCTTGTGGTTTGAAAAATGGAAAAAGTTATTTCCAAAAACTCCTAGAAGATATTATGATTCCCCATATATTGAGTGGGAATATAGTGAAATAGTAACAGATCCAATACTAAATAATAAACCATTTAATAAGCTGTTTGATTTTGAAGAAAAGGGCTATAATAGTTTTTATAAAATGTATGATGGAGAAGAACTAGTTATTGATAAGTTAAGAGATGTTTATAGTGAAGAAACTCCAATAAATGAAAAAATTGTAATAGGTTTTGATTATCTAAAAAAGTATAATGAAGAGAAAAAGATAAAAGAACTCGATTATTTAATTCAAGAATTAATTGACGAAGATAAAGCGTTATCAAAGATAAAAATACCAAATAATTTAGAAGATAAAAAAGCATTATATAGAGGTTTAAGAAATATTAGAAAGCCAAAGAAAATTAGTAGTGAATATCTAAAAAAACAGGATAAATATTTACAAGAAGAAATAGAGAATAAAGGTATAATAGATGAAGAAGATATTAGTTATGATAAAGGAATACTTTCCGTTTGGAAAGGTGATATAACAACGTTAAAATGTGACGCTATAGTAAATGCCTGCAATGAATATTTATTAGGATGCTTTGTACCAGGTCATAATTGTATAGACAATGCAATTCATTCATTTGCTGGTATACAGTTAAGGGAAGAATGTAATGAAATAATGAAGGGAAAAACTTTATCTAATGGAGAGGTAATATTAACTAAAGGTTATAACTTACCAAGTAAATATGTTATACAAACAGTAGGTCCCGCTGTAAGAGGCAGATTAAAAGAACAAGATGTAGAGGATTTGAAAAAATGTTATTATAATGCCTTAAAGCTATCACAAGAAAATGGTATAAAAACAATAGCTTTTCCATGCATTTCAACAGGTTTATATGGATTTCCAAAAGAAGAAGCATGCAAAATTGCAATAGATACTGTAACCAAATATTTAAATGATAATAATAATTCATTTAATCATATTATATTTAATGTTTTTAAAGATGAAGATTACTTGCTATATAAAAATAGTATTAATTAAGGAGAAAATATGACAGATATAGTAAAAATTAAAGAATGGTTAGATGAATCAGATGTAATAATAATTGGTGCAGGAGCAGGACTATCAGATGCAGCCGGTATTCATTATAGTGGAGAAAAATTTGAAAATGATTTTAAAGATTTTATTAATAAATATAAAATAACTGATTTATATACTTCATCGTTTTATCCATTTAAAACAGAAGAAGAAAAATGGGCATATTGGGCAAAACATATATTCTTTTCGTATTATGAAAGAAAACATACCGAATTATATAAGAAGTTATTTGAGCTAGTAAAAGATAAAACATATTTTGTAATAACAACTAATACTGATGGTCAGTTTATTAATAATGGTTTTGATAAATCTAAGGTATTTGAAGTGCAAGGAAGTTATTCTAAATTACAATGCTGTAAGCCATGTCATAACAAGCTATACGATAATGAAGAACAAGTATATGAGATGTTAAATAATATAGATGATAATTTGAAAATTCCGACAGAATTAGTACCAAAATGTCCTGTGTGTGGAAAAAATATGTCTGTAAATTTAAGATGTGATGATACATTTGTAGAAGATGATAACTGGCACAAAATGAAAGAAGAATATTATAATTTTATTGAAGAAAATATTGATAATAAAGTATTGCTATTAGAATTTGGAATAGGATTTAATACACCAGGAATAATTAGATTCCCTTTTGAAGAATTAACATTTTTACATGATAATTTTAAATTAGTGAGATTTAACGATAAATATTCAGAAGTACCAAAAGAAATAAAAAACAAATCTATTTCTGTATCTGATAGTATTTATGAAACAATAGATTTAATAGAAAAACTAAAAAAATAATCCACAATAATTGTGGATTATTTATTTTTTATAAATAACAAAGTAATGCCATTTACCATCAATAAAATTAATTTGTTTATCTTGTGGAATACTATAGTATTCTTTATATTTAACTAGATGAAAGTCATTATCAGGATTAATATTACAATTAACATAATTTGGGAACATCACAACATCTATTACATCTTTATTTTCTTTTAACTGTTTTTTAATACCTTTTTCTAAATCTTTTTGACATCTAAATATATTTATGTAAAGAACAATAAACATAATACAAATTATAATACTAAATAACTTTAAAATATATTCTATAAACTTGTTATTCTTTAAGTATTTTGTTATTAAAATTATATTAGCAAGAGCCAACATCATATATGTAAATAATGTTGTTCTATATCCCCAGGTAGGAGACATTAGCATAACACAATTCGCCATTATACCAATAATAAATAAAAACGTACTTTCTTTATTTTTTTCAAAGATATTTAAAAAGAAAGAAATTATTAAGAAAACTATATAATATATAATTAACCATATATTATTAATAATATTAATATTTTTAACTACACTAAGTGGATAAATAATAAGTGTTATTAAAGGAACAACTGTTAAAAATAAAGTTAATAAAATTTTTATCCATTTTTTCTTAAATCTCTTTTTAATTATAACAAAATTAGTAATTATAAATAACACAAGTAAATAGTAATTATCCATAAAAGTATAGTAAACAAAGGCTGGAATATTATATATTATTTTTCCAAGTATACTTAGTTTATTAAAGTCAAGATTTTCACTTGCAGATCTTAATTTTGTTCCTGGAGATAAATACATTAGTAAAGTAAATACTATTGCAACTATAGTAAAAATTATGATTTTCTTATCAATTTTTTTTGTTTTATAATAATTATAAAAAAGAATAATTAAGTTACCAATTACAAGAATTGCAGCCATATGTTCAGCAAACATCGGTATAGAAGCACTTAACAATAATAGAAAAATAAAGTTAAATTTAAAATCATATTTTTTCTTTGATAACATCATATAGTATATTAAAATAAGTGGTATTTCAAAGAAATAAGTAATGTTTCCAGCAACCCATGTTATAGTTTGAGAGAATGTATACAGATTCATAAATGGTATAATCAAAAAAACAAACAAATAGCTTAATTTATTATTTTTTGGTTTTATAATTTTAATACATAAGTAATTAAA
This sequence comes from Caryophanales bacterium UBA7476, assembly GCA_002477275.1. Taxonomy (GTDB): domain Bacteria; phylum Bacillota_I; class Bacilli_A; order RF39; family UBA660; genus CAG-417. Next base: position 36,602 of record DLOU01000046.1, on the reverse strand, counting down.
TAAAACAATTAAAAATGCATTAACAATATTCCATAGTATTTTATGATAAGTAAGTATGTTAATAAGTACTCTACTTACAAACCTTCCTTCCCACGAAAAATACATACCAACCGCATTACCTATACAATGATATAAACCATTACTTCCTGCAATGTAGTTTCCCCAATCATCACCTGAAATTGGAGAAAGAGAAAGTATAAATAAATAAAATAAAAATGATGAAATATAAAATACTTTTTCTTTTTTACTCATAATTATCACCTAAAATAATTATAAAATAAAAATAAAAAAACATAAAGAACTAATAAAAAAATATAATTTTAAAGTTAAATATGTTAAAATAAATATAAGTTAATACATGGGGGATAAGGTATGAAAGAAATAACTGAAATAGAACAACTTGATATAAATGATAATTCATTACCTACCCTTGTAAGATATGCTAATGAAATTTCATCACTCATATCAAAAAAGGATCTTAATTTTGATCAAATATATAATTTAATTAAGATAAATGAAAATTTAAATAGTTTGCTTGAAAAAATTATAAATGAAGTAAACGAAAGAAAAATGAATATAGAAAACATAGGGCTAAGCGAATATGCTATATCATTGATTGATATATATAATTCAATCTTTAATGAAGAAACAGCTGAAATGGAAGCAGTTGAATCAATAGAAGACTCATATTCAATAAAAGAAAATGGATATGATTCTGTTAAAATATATTTACAAGAAATATCAAAATATCCTATCTTACCAAAAGAAGAACAAAGAGAATTGTTAGTAGAGTACTATAATACAAGAAATAAAAAAACAAAAGATAAGTTAACTGAACATAATTTAAGATTAGTAGTTAATATTGCAAAAAAATATATTGGTAGAGGAATTTCATTTTTAGAGTTAATTCAAGAAGGAAGTATTGGATTAATGGAAGCAATTGATAAGTTTGATCCAGCAAAATCATATTCTTTAACAACTTATGCATATTTGGAAATAAGACAAAATATAATGAGAGCTATTCAAAATAATAGCAGAAATATTAGAATACCTGTTCATATTCAAGAAAAAATATCTGATATCAGAAGAAAAAGTAGTGAACTTGAATCAAAATTAGGAAGAGAACCAACAGATTATGAGATAGGTAAAGAATTAAATATACCTGAAAAAAGAGTATTGGAAATAAAACAATATGCCGAAAATACAATTAGTTTAGACGAAAAGATATCAAGTGAGAAACTTGATAGTGATAAAGAATTTAAAGATGTAATTAGTGACGATAAACCTAGCCCTGAAGAATCTGCAATTATGGATGATGAAATAAAAATGATTACAGCCCTATTAGATTCTTTAACACAAAGGGAAAAAGAAGTAATTGAGTATAGATTTGGAATAAATGGAAAAGAAAAAAAATCATTAGAAAAAATATCAATAATATTTAATTGTACTAGAGAAAGAATTAGACAGATTGAAAAGAGAGCCTTAAAAAAAATGTATTCAAAATCTATAAGTAAAGTAAATGATAAAAAGAAATCAGAAAATGAAAAAGGAAAGAGTATAAAAGAATACTTAATAGATTTTCACATAAATGAGAAAGAATTAAGAAAAGTATTAGAACAATTAGAAGAATCTGATATAGAATTATTAAATAGCTATTACAACAATGAAATAATCAGCCCTACTATAATTAATAAAAACATTTCAAGAGATACGATTGTTAAAATAATAGAAGAAAAAATTAAACCAATATTGATAGAGGAAAGATTAAAAAATAAAAATAAACGGAATAATACTACTCTAGAATTGAAACTGCCACAATCATCCATTCCTCTTTCAATTTTTAGATTTTATCAAAGATATGGTTATAAGAAAAATAAAATAGAGAGAGCACTAAAACTATTACCAAAAGAAGAAAAAGAGTTATTAGATAAAATATATATAGATAATTATCAAAAAATAAAAAATAAAAACATAACAGCTGAAGAAAAAGAAATGCTTAGAAAGATATTGTTAGATACAATACCAAATTTAGTAGAAAAACAAAATAAAAATATATATGAATATTTTGCTGAAGAAGAATATTCAAATTTCAAATTTAAATATGCATTTTTACTATTAAGTGAAGAAGAAAAAAAACTTATATATAAATGTTTTGGCATTGAATTAGATAATCCAAATGATGAATTATTAAGTGATGAGAAAATTAAAAAGAGAGTATATGAAGAAATCTTTCCAAAAATGAAAGAAATACTATTAAATTATAGTACAGAAAGATTTGTTAAATTATTAGATAAAAGTGTATATGATTTTTTTAAAGGTTATGAATATCCAAAAGAAGAAATAGACAAATTATTAGATACTTTAAGCGATAAAACTAGATTTATTATAAATAAATATTATAATCAAAGTGATGAAGATAAAATTAAAAGAAACAATCAAAGTTATGTAACAATAATAAATTCATTATATAAAATAGAAATAAGTATTATAGGAGAAAATCAAAACAAAACAAAATCAAAGAAGGAAAAAAATATGCAAAAACAAAAGAGACATTATAATAATATAAATAACATATATGAGTATTTTATGAATTATGGATATACAAAAGAAGAAATTAATAATTTATTAAATAGTCTAAATGAAAAACAATTAGAAAAATTATATTTGTATTATGGAAAAGATTTAGAACATCCCATTATTAATGATCAAATAGATTCAAATGATAAAAAATATATTAAAAATTTAGTAACAGGTACTTTAAAGCAAAAAATAAAACATTTAAAAGAAAATAGTGAAACTGTAAGCACTAAAAAGAGAGCATCTATAAATAATATATATGAATATTTTGAGTTTCATGGATATACAAAAGAAGAAGTTAATAAAGTATTAGATAATTTAAATGATAATCAAAGAGAATTACTTATTTTATACTATGGAAAAGATTTAGAGCATCCTATTATAAATGATAAAATAAGTAAAAACGACAAAATACGTGTTAGAAATCTTTTATGTGTTAATTTAATGAAAAAACTAGAAAAAAGTAGAAATATAGAAAAAAAGCCTGATACAAAAGAACATAATAATGCTAAAGAAAGACAAAGAATTTCAATAAAAAACCTATATGAATATTGTTTTGCATATGGTTTTACAGAAGATGAAATAAAAGAAGTACTAAATAGTTTGACAGGAAACCAAAAAGAAATATTGAAAACATATTACGGAGAGGATTACAAAAGTACTAAAGTAATCAAAAAAAGTAATAAAGAAGAATTACAACTTAGAAATCTTGTAACGTTAACTATAAAGAACAAATTAAAAAGAATAAAACAAGATAAAAAAGTAAAAAAATATTCTAACACAGACAATATTTATGATTATTTCAAAGCTTATGGATATTCAGAAAAAGAAGTTGACTATGTAATAAAAGGGCTTAACAATAATCAGTTTATTAAATTACATGATTACTATGGAAAAGACTTACATAATCCAGTTATAAAAAAAGATATATCTATAGATGAAAAAAAATATATTAGAAATCTGTTATCAATAACCCTTAAAAAAAGACTAGAAAATCAAAGAGAAGAGAATAACAATTTAATTTTAGCAAGAGAAAAAGAGGAAGAAATAAAACAAAGAATAACCATAAAGAAAATCTTTTTAGCATTCTGCATGGGTGATAATTTAACAGAAAAAGATTTGTCTGAAGTAGGAAAAGAAACATTAGACTATCTAATAAATAATAATTATCTTACTCTAAATAATGGTATTTACGAAATATCAAGTAGTAAAGTAGAACTTCTTTTAGAATTATATAATGGAATGCTAAGAGAAGGACAAAAAGTATTTGCAAGTAAAATATTAGATAAATGCTACAAAATAGATCCAAAAAATATAGAAGTTAATGATTATTTATTAGAAGATAGTATTAAGAACAAAAAATATGAACAAACACTAAAATATTTAGATTTATTAATAGGCAATACTGAAGAAAATGAAAAACATTATTATAATTTAATACTTTTACTTATTTCAAAAGTATATGAACTCCCTAAAGAGTATAAAGAAAAAGTAAAATTATTTAATGTAAATGAAATAAAAAGTTTAGAAGATAATAATGATAATAATATACGTTTATTAATATATGACAATAATATATTAGAAGCTTTAAATACATTAAAAGAACAAAAAAACAAAAAGGATATAATAGAAATATTACTAAGAGAAATAAAAATAAAAGAAAAAAGTCAAGAGGAAGAAGTAAAAGATAATACGAACTTTCAAGATATAGCGATTTATCTATCTAATAATGACCTAGAAAATGGTTTATTAGAAATAAAAAGATATTTAAATCAAAATAATAAAAACGAATATTTTGACTTAGCGTTAAATTTGATTAGAACATCAATTTTAGAAGAAGACAATAATTATACTAGTCCACTAATGTTTTTAGCAAGCATTCAAAAGCCAAATTTAAATTTACTTCTTGCAGAAATTGTTCAAAAATTTTATAAATCATTAATGGATAACGATATAGAACTAAGTGAAATATGTTTAAATATCATTCTAAATATAGACTCTCTAAACGAAGAATGTTTATTAAAAGGTAATATAGAAGAAATATATAAGAGAAAAAAAGTATTAAGATATGAATTAAAAAATAACAGGTTATTAGAATTTGAAAACATTCTAGAAAACGTTAATCTTGAAAGCAGTAATTATAATGATTTAACTGATAATGAACTTATAATTATAGATGATAATAATAGTAATTTAATAAAAGCAAAAGAAAAATTAGTTAAAGATCATAATATTAAGGTGATTTTTGTTGGTGATAAAGATAAGAAGTTAGTGGTAAGAAAATTTAATGAAAAACCATCTGAAAATGAAGATGAATTATTCTTAAGAGCAAAAGAAGATTATAATAATCATGACTTTAGTGAAGCACTAAAAAAACTATTATCATTAAGAGAAGATAAATACATAAATAATACTGATGTTTATTACATGATTGGAGTATGTTATGTATCACTTATGGATGAGAATAACAATTTAAGAGAAAAAGCAAAAGATTATATTAGTATTTCTAATGAATTAAGTAAATATAATGACCTTGACTTTTTGAAAAATATAGAACTAGATTTCCTAATTACACTTATTAAGAAAAAACTTGATAGTTTTACTGAAACAAAAGAGACAGAAATACAAGAGGAAATTCAAAAAATTAAACCACAAGAAGAAATAGAAGTAAAAAAGCAAAATAAAGTTCAAATTGATTATAATAAATTTTTTGGTTTAATACTTCAAAATAAAAATATAGATTATGAATTAGATGAGTTAGATATTTCTGAAACAGAAAAACAAATTATAAAATTAAAACTATGTAAATACTTATATAAATCGGAATACTATGATCAAGGAGATAAACTTTTAAAAGAAGTAATGGATAGTTCTAACAAAACAGGAAAAGTAGAATCTATAATCAAAGAAATAACTAGAAGAAAAAAGTTTTATAAATATAATGATTAAAGAGCTTAAAAGAGCTCTTTTTTTATCTTAAAATATGTTATAATCAAAATATAATAATATGATAATTTGAAAGGATAAGAATATGAAAAAAAGAAGTTTATTATTATTTTTGTTATTATTAATACCATTAACAGTTTTTGCAGAATCTGCCCCAGGTCAAACAGATATTTCTGGAATGATAGCCATGGAAATAGTTATTACAATTATAGAAATACCCTTTGTTATAATCCCACTTTCAAGAATTTTAAGTAATGGAGGAAATCAAAAAGGTATATTCTGTCTTATATTAATTGGAAAATTTGTTTTGTTATGGATATTGTATAGTATCATTGAAGATACAGCTGTAATTATTGATTTTATATCTATATTTGTTGTACCAACAATAATTTCAATGATAGAAGCAATAACCGGTGCAGGAGAAAAAGAAAGAGAAAGTATATCAGTAATTCCTATTAAACCTCTAACAGAAGCAGAAAAAGCATTAAAATGTCAGAATTGTTCAGCAGCAATCAAAGAAACAGATAAATTTTGCCCAATTTGTGGAAAACCAGTAGAACCACAAAAAATCAAAGTATTAATATCTAGATTACCATCAACAATTAAAGATTATGATTCAATGTATAGCTTATCAGAAGAAAAAATGATAGAAGAATTTGTAAATAGAGAGTTAAAGAAAGAAGGATTATCTTCACTTAGAAGTTTTACTACAAAAGAACTTCAGAAAAAGAGAATTATTATTAATACAATAATGAGTTTATTAATATTTACATTTATATCACTAATATTCTTCCATTTTCCAAAAACTACATATGTAATAGGGATAATAATATTAATGGTTGTTTTTATATTATCTAGAAAAGTAAATATACTATCAATAATATCAAAAGAAATAAAAGCAAGGCCTAACGAAAAAATAAGTAATATTGTAATGTCTACAAAAGAAAATTTAATAAAAGATTACAGTAAATTACTTGGAATTTTAACTATGGTGATTGCAATTGTTTTACCACTTATTATTTTCTATGAACCCAAAATACTTTATGAAAAATGCCAAACGGTTATGGGGTAAGATTCTATGCTTATGGTTTAACAAACAATAAAACTGTAACAATCCCAGAAACATATAAAGGAGAAAAAGTAGTTAGTTTAAGAGGAAATGCTTTTTCAAATATGAAAAATTTAGAAGAAGCTACGCTGCCTGATTCAATAACAGAAATAAGAGGACAAGCTTTTAAAAATGATACAAAACTAAAAAAAGTTAAATTACCAAAAAAATTACAATCACTTGGAGGAAGTGCATTTAAAAATTGTACATCATTAGAAGAAATAGATATTCCAGAAACAGTTACTTATATAGATGGAGGAGCATTCTACAATGCAACATCATTAAAATCAATTAAACTACCAAATAACTTAGTTCATCTTGGAGGAGAAGCATTTTATAATGCAAAATCACTTGAAACAGTTGAATTGGGAGATAAATTAACAGAAATAAGGGGAGATACATTTGAATATTGCACATCACTAAGAAGTATAAATATACCTGATTCTGTAACAAGAATTGGTGGACATGCATTCTATGGAGATTCAAGTCTATCTACAGTTTATATATCAGAAAATAGCAAATTAAAAGAAATTGGTTCATCTGCATTTAGACAATGTACAAGTCTATATAATATTAATTTACCACAAGGAGTATCAGTTAATGAAAGAGCATTTAAGGAAAGCCCAACAAATATTAATTATTATGGAACATTTGGAGAATATAACTACAATAATATAACTAGCGCAGGAATTATATATCCATAAACAAGGTTAGGGGGAGATTATGAATACAGATTATAAATATATTCATTTATTATATGTACCTACAATGGCATGTAATATGTGTTGTAAATATTGTTATTTAGAGGATAATACAAAAGATGAAAAAACAAAGTATAGTCCACTAGAAACACTAGAATATGCAGTAAATAAACTAAAAGATAATAATGTTATACCATTTAATATTTCGCTACATGGTGGAGAAGTAACAACGTTATCAAAAAATGATTTTAGAGAAATTATTAAATTTATAAGTGATTACTACGAAAAAAACAAAGAAATAATCACATCAGGTGGCTTCAAAATAGGAAATCCTCACATAAAGACAAATTTATATGACTTAGAAAAACATATAGATACAATAAAAGAATTTAATGTATCTATATCAGGAAGCCTAGATTTGCCATTATCACTTCATGATGAATACAGGATTACAAAAGGTAATAAGAAAACACTTGATAGAATATTAAAAAATATTGAATTATTAAGGAATATACCAAATAAAAAGAAAGTATCTGCAACTATATTTAAAGAACATTTTAATAAATTAGATGAAATAGTAGAAGATATAAAGTATTTAAATAAAAATACATGCCTTGATATGAATGATTTCAACTTTATGATAGGTTTTGACTATAATTCATGTGGAATTCTTCATCATATTACTGAAGAAGAACAATTAGAACTATATGATAGAATGCATAAAGAATTTGATGGAACAGACCTAGATTATGGAGTAAACAATGCATGGTTTGATGAATTTGGTCCAGGATATTGTCCTAATTGTGATAACTGTGGAGAAAAGTTTTTCTTATTAGAAAAAAATGGGGATATTTATTCTTGCGTTAGAGGTCAGAAACAAAAGGACTATTATTATGGAAATATATACACAGATTCTGTGGATAAGATTTTACAAACAGCACAAAAAAAGATATTTATGAATCATAATAAAGAAGGTTTTAATGAAGAATGTGCAAAATGTGGATATTTATACTTATGTAAAACAGGTTGTCCGTTTGTAAAAAATACATACAAGACAAATAAAAGTTATACTTGTCTACTTCAACAAAAAATGTACAAAGATAGAAATTATCAAAAAGATGAATACAATGAAGAATTTGTATACGAATATTTATCAAAAATGAGAACAGTAGATTTAGATAAATATGTTCCAAAAAAGAAAGATAGTATTAATGGGACGCTTGAAGAAATAATAGATAAAGATCCTAAATTAAAATACATCTATGATAAAGATTCATTTATATTAAAAGTAGATAATACAGAATATAAACTTGAATCACAAATATTAAAAAACAGTAGAGAGTTTGTATTTATAACACCAAATTCAAAAGTAAAATTATATATGAAAAAGAATTTAATAGAAGAAGAATGTGATTATCCAGAGAATAATGCATTATATATAATGCTTTTATCAGGAGATTTAGTAACATATGGTGATGAGAACAGAACAAAGCAAAGACATGTAATGACTCATCAAGTTTATAAGGGTGTACTAGATAATACAAAATCAGATAAAAAAGATTTTTATTGCTATGACATAACTAATCAAATAAAAGAATACAAAGATTTTATATCAAAAGAAAAAGCAAACAATTTATTTTTCACAACAACAGCATTAAGAGATTATCATTATACAAAACAAAAAAACAATGCATATTATCATATAGAAGCGATTAATTTACCATTTCAAAATATTGAATTTTATTATATAGATAAGGAGTTAAAAAATGAATAAAGAACCTGAAACATATGAAGAACTAATTTTACAAAGAAGATGTATAGAACTAACTAAGTACTATGAATTATCAAAAGAAGAAATAGAAAGAATCTATGAATGGGTAAAAAATAATGGAACAGTAAAAGGTGGAACAACTAGTGTTTCCTTATATAATGGAGATATTTTAAAAGATACCATTTTAACAAGAAAATCTGTTAGTATTGATGGACTTTTATTAACAAAAGATTCAATAAAAGTATATCCTCACTATATTGAACCGATTCATTATAGTGGGGGAGGAAGTAGAAGCCACAGCAGTTACTCAGGTGGTTCTTCCAACAACAATAATAATAACAATAATAATAACAATAATAACAACAATAGATAGGAAGTGGTAGTATGGCATTAATATCAGAAGAATATCAAAAGAAAAAACTAGATTCAAATAAAATTAACATTAAAACCAAATATATTGTTGATAGAGAAGTTCTAGAAAGAAACACTGATAATTCAAAAAACGATGATATTAAAAAAGGTATAAGATTAGAAAAAAAGTACTATGTAAATGGACAATTAAAACACGAAGAAAAAGATTTTGATACAAGAATAGAATATACTTTTATATCAAAAGAAGAAGAACAAAAAGAAAATATATGTCCAAACTGTGGAGCAAAAGCTAAAATAGAAAACTTTTTAGATGGATGCCCATATTGTGGAACATATTATAATATTGATTATACAGATAAAGAATTAGGAAATAAATATCACTATGATAGAGTATTAAGAAATACTACTTATAGAATAATAACAGCAGTAGTAGATATAGTAATAAGTTTAATAATAAGTTTTATTTTTATTAAAACAACATCTAGAACATTTAATTCATATGATGTTTCAAAAGTATTTATTTATGGAGCTATTCTTTCACTAATTTTATACTATTTATTTTATACTATTGATGCATACATCATTTTAGGACCAATTAAAAGATATAAGGATAATGAAAATGAAAAACAAAAAATATTTTGGGATACTTCACAAATAGACAAAAAAACATTTTTCAATAATTTAAACTATGAAATTAAAAAGTACTATTTTACAAAAGAAAATGTAATTGATTTTGATATTCTTGATTATAATTCGTTTAACAAATATGAAAAAAATGACAATATATATGTAGATACTGAAATAGAGTTAAGAATAATTAGTTTCGAAAGTGGTAAAATAAAATCAAAATATATTAAAGATACATTTACTATGAAGAAAAATATAGAAGGTAAACTTGAATTAAAAGAAGGAAAGAATATTATTATGTGTCCAAACTGTGGAGCATCAATTGATGCAACTACTGGTAAATGTAAGTTTTGTGGAACAAAAATTAAATATTTACAAGATTGGATATTAGAAAGATAGAAAAGAAGGGAAAATATGAAGACAGTTGTTATTACAGGTAGTGCAAGAGGATTTGGTTATGCAATGCTTGAACTATTTAGAAAAGAAAACTTTAATGTAGTATTGTGTGATGTTAATGAAGAAAGTTTAAAAACAGCAAAAGAAAAGTTAGAAAAGGTAGATTCACAAGGTAAAATATTGTCATTTAAGACAGATATTACAAATAGTGATGATATAAACAACCTAATTGAAAAAACATTAAAAGAAGTAAAAACAATTGATATATGGATTAATAATGCTGGAGTAAATCAAGATAATAAAACTATTTGGGAAACAGATGAAAAAGTAATTAATAGACTTATTGATATAGACTTAAAGGGAACTATCCTTTGTTCAAAATTAATAATGCCAATAATGATTAAACAAAAAGGTGGACAAATATATAATGTAGAAGGGCATGGAAGTAATGATGCTACTATAACAGGATTATCTATATATGGAACATCAAAAAGAGCTGTTACTTATTTTACAGAATCATTAGCTCATGAATGTGAAGAAAAAAATACAAACGTATTAGTTGGAAAAATAACACCTGGAATAATGATTACTAACTTTATTTCAACATCACTTGGAGATGGAGATAAGTTCGAGTTAGATGAAAAAACCAAAAAAGTTTATAACATTTTAGGCGACTATCCTGAAACAATCGCAAACTTTATGGTAAACAAAATAATTAATAACAAAAAGAATAACGTTAAATTTTCTTGGTTAACAAATAGAAAAGCAGCTTTTAGATTTATGACTGCTAGTTTTAACAAGAGAGATTTTTTCAAATAAAAAAAGAGCACAAATTGTGCTCTATCTATATACAGAGGATCTTCACACTTAACAGTGAACCTTCCTCAATAATATAATATGTAAAGAATTGATAAATATACCTATTTTATTGATTATTATAAAAAAGATTGTGTATAATAATAAAGGAAATGAGGATGCGTATGGAAAAAAGTGAAATAAAAAGAGAACTTGCAAAATTAAGTGAAAAAACAAATGACCTATGGAGGTCACTTTGACATCNNAGCGAAATGTTTTAATTGAAAACAAAGATAGTTCTTTATCCGTAGTTGCATTAAAAAAAGATGAAATTAAAAAATTAAATGAAAAAGTTAATCAAAGTTCATTTTGGGATGATCCTAAAGAAGCAGAAAAATCTTTAAAAGAATTAAATGAACTTAAAAATATTGTAGAACCATTAGATAATTTAAAAACTAATGTTGAAACTTCAATTGAATTATTAGAAATAGTTGAAGGAGAAGAGCAAGAAGAATTAGAAAAAGAAATAGATAATTATAATGATGAATATGAAAGATTAAATTTATTTCTTCTATTAAATGGTCCATATGATAAAAACGATTGTATTTTAGAAATACATAGTGGAGCAGGTGGAACAGAAGCTTGTGATTGGGCAAATATGCTATTGAGAATGTATACAAGATACTGTGAAAAACATGGCTTTAAAGTAACGATACTTGATATGCAAGATGGTGAAGAAGCAGGTATAAAAAGTTGTTCTCTTGAAATAAAAGGACAAAACGCATATGGCTATTTAAAGAATGAACAAGGAGTACATAGATTAGTAAGACTTTCACCATTTGATTCAAATA
>DLOU01000046.1:0-24297 GCA_002477275.1 Caryophanales bacterium UBA7476 | reverse complement strand
AATGAAAGAAGTCAAATTCAAAATAAAGAAACAGCAATGAATGTATTAAAAAGCAAATTAATCGTTTTGGAAGAAGAAAAAAGAAGAAATGAATTAAACGATATAAAAGGAGAAGTATCTAATATAGAATTTGGATCACAAATACGAAGTTATGTACTTCATCCATACTCAATGATAAAGGATCATAGAACAAATACCGAAACAAGTAATGTTTCAAAAGTTTTAGATGGAGATATTGATATTTTTATAGAAGATAATTTAAAAAGGGGAAAATAATATGAAGACTACTTTTACTAGTGATATTTTAAGTAAGATTTATAAAAAAGATAAAATAAAAAGAATAGTGGAACTCTGTATTGGATTATTAATTCTTTCACTATCTTTTAATATTTTTTGTAGACCTAATAACTTAGTATCAGGGGGAGTAAGTGGTGTTTCTATAATTATAGAAAGAGTATTTGGAATTAATCCTTCATTATTTATTTTAATAACTAACATTTTATTAATAGTACTTAGCTTTTTAACTTTAGGTAAAGAAAAGACAATTCATACAGTAATAGGGGCTGTTTTATATCCTATTTCTATAGCTATGACAGAAAGTATAACAAATTATATTGATGTAACTTCTGAATCACTACTACTTTCAACACTTTTTGGTGGATTTTTGCATGGACTAGGACTTGGAATAGTATATAAAGCTGGGTACACTTCAGGAGGAACAGATATTCTAAATCAAATTCTATCTAAATATATGAAGATGAGTATAGGAAATGCAGTATACTTTACTGATGGAATAATAATAATTTTAAGTGGATTAGTATTTGGATTTAATAAAGTATTATATGGACTTGTATTAATTTATTTAACAAGTTACATGACTGATAAAGTAATAATAGGCATTTCCTCATCGAAGGCATTCTATATAATTACAAAAGAACCAGACAAAATAAAAAAATATATAATAGAAGGAATGCATCATAGTGTAACAAACTTAAAAGCTATAGGTGGATTTTCAAATGAAAAAAGTACACTATTAATGACAGTTCTTCCTACAAAAGAGTACTATAGATTTAAACAAGGAATACTAGAAATAGATAGTGAAGCATTCTTCGTAGTAACTGATGCATATGAAGTTATGGGAGGAGAATAATGAACGAAAAAAACATATCAGACAAAGTAGTGAAGAAGTACAATAAAAAAAATATTAGAAGATATACTCAAATGTTAGTAGCATTATTTTTTCTAGCTATTTTATATAACTTCTTTATACAACCAGCATATTTAACAACAGGCGGAATAAATGCTATAGCAGTTTTATTAAAATACTTATTTAAAATAAATCCCAAAATTACTTTAACAATTACATCTCTTTTTTTCTTAATAATTAGTTATATATTTTTAGGAAAAGAAAAAACAAAAGGAAACTTAGTTGCAGCTATTATGTATCCAGTATTTGTTTATTTAACTGAATTTTTAAGACCACTAATTCATATAGATATGAGTGACATGCTAATAATGTCAGTTTTTATTGGGGTAGTTGGTGGAATATGTAATGGTTTAATTTATAAAACAGGTTTCTCAAATGGAGGACTTCCAGTAATAAGTCAAATATTATTTGAAAAGTTTAAAATATCAATGGGGAAAACAAATCTAGTATTAAATTCAGTATTAATACTTCTAGGTGGATACTATTTTGGAATAACAATGATTATGTATGCAATAATAATAAACTATATAAATAGTATGGTAGTTGATAGAATGCTTCTTGGAATATCTAAAAATAAATCACTTTATATAGTCACAGAAAAAAGTGAAGAAATAAAACATTTTATCGTTAAAGAAATGGATCATTCTGTAACAGTAATAAAGGCACAAGGCTCATTTAGTAAAGAAAAAAAAGAATTACTACTTGCAGTAATACCTACTAAAGAATATTTTCAAGTTACAGAAAGTATAAAACTAATAGATCCAAAAGTGTTCTATGTAGTTAGTGATGCATACGAAGTAAACAAAGCAATATAACAAGACATTAACAAAAAAGGTTAATGTCTTTTCTTGTCGATAAAAGTATGTTATAATTAACTATAATAAGGTGGTGAAAAAGAATTGGATATAATAAGATTAAAAAATGTCAAAAAAAGATATAAAAATGGAGTTACTGCCATTCATGATTTAAATCTTACTATAGAAAAAGGATCATTTGTATTTGTAATAGGTGATTCTGGATCAGGTAAGAGTACATTAATGAAGTTATTATATAGAGAAGAAAAACCAACTAGTGGACAAATAATAGTTGGAGGAATAAATGTAGCTAAACTTAGAAATAGTAAAGTATATAAACTAAGAAGAAAACTAGGAATAGTTTTCCAAGATTATAGATTACTTCCAAAACTTACTGTATATGAAAATGTTGCATTTGCAATGGAAGTAATAGGAGCTACTAAACAAGAAACAAGAGTAAAAGTTTTAAAAGCATTAGAAATGGTTGGGTTGAAAAATAAAGTTCATAATTACCCAACACAACTTTCAGGAGGAGAACAGCAAAGAGTTGCAATAGCAAGAGCAATAGTAAATAATCCTAAAATGTTATTATGTGATGAACCTACAGGAAACTTGGATCCTACAATGAGTATGGAAATTATGAAAGTTCTAGACGATATTAACAAAAGCTTAGGTACAACAATAATAGTTGTTACACACGATAAAGTAATTGTTAATAAAATGAAAAAACAAGTTATTACTTTAAAAGAAGGAAGACTTGTAAATAATAAAGAGAAAGGAACGTATGATAATGAAAGTGCTTAGAATGTTAGGACGCTGTATTAGAGATGCATTTAAAAGCGTATTTAGGAATTTTAGTTTATCACTTGCATCAATATCTTGTATTGCTATTACATTAATTATAGTTGCAGTTTCAATCGTAGTTTCATTCAATGTAGATAATTTTACAGAAGAAATAGAAAAAGATTTAACAATAGTTGTCTTTGTAGAAAATGATGCTACTGAAGAAGAAGTTGAAAATGTAAGAAAAGAAATAGAAAGCATTTCTGAAATAAATAAAAAAGAAATAGTTTATAAAAATAAAACACAAGTAAAAGATGAAATATCTAATGAGTCAGATGTGTTTAAAACAATAATGGAAGATTGGAATGAAGAAGATAATCCATTAAAAGATACTTTCCAAGTTAAAGTAAAAGATGCAGAAAAAATTGGAAAAGTAGCTGAAAAAATAAAGAAAATAGAAAAAGTTTCAGTAGTTAGATATGGAGAAGGAATAGTTGAAAAAATGGTATCTGCATTTGATACTATTAGAAAGATTACATATATAGCAGTAATCGCACTAGTTCTAGTTACTATATTCTTAATTATTAATACTATAAAACTAACTATTTTCTCAAGAAAAAGAGAAATTGGAATAATGAGATTAGTTGGAGCTAGTAATTTTACTATTAAAACGCCATTTATAATAGAAGGTATGATTTTAGGAATAATTGGTTCACTTGTTCCAATTGGACTAATTATATTTGGTTATCCTGCACTATATGACAAGATGGATGGATATGTATTCTCAAAACTAATTCAAATGATTCCAACAACACCATTTATTTATACTTCTTCAGCTATAGTATTAGTTATAGGTATCATAGTTGGTATGATAGGAAGTGCTAGTGCTGTAAGAAAGTATTTAAAGGTGTAATATGAAAAGTAAAAAAATATTATATATATTTATAGTAATCTCAGTATTATTACCATTAAATATTAATGCTAAAACAATTGCTGAGTTTGAAGCAGAGGTTAATAAATATACTGCTGAATTAAAGGAAAAACAAAATAAAATAGCAAAAAATGATGAAGAAGTAGCTGCAGTAAAAAAGAATATTGCAAATATTGAAGGACAAATAAAAACTGCAGAAGAAGAAGTTGAAAAACTACAAGAAGAGATAGAAGAAAGTAACAGAAAGATAGCTGAAAAAAGTGCAGAAAGTAAAAAAGTAATGCAATACTATCAAATAGAAAATGGTGATAATGCATACTTGGAGTATGCATTCGGAGCTGAAACTATTACAGATATGATTTATAGAATGTCTGTAGTAGAACAATTAACTGAATATAATGATAGAATAATGAAAGAACTTCAACAATTAATTGAAGAAAATATTAAGAAAAAAGCTGCTTTAAAACAAAAACAAGAAGAATTAAAAACATTAAAAGAAAAACTTGAAGCAGAAAAAGTAAGAATTGAAGCTGATACTCAAACAATAAGAGAATCAATGCCATCAGTTGAAACACAAATTAAAGAAGCTCAAGCTAATGTTAACTACTTTAAAAAATTAGGTTGTGGAGCAACTGAAGATATACTTGCTTGTCAATATCGCATATCACAACAAAATAGTA
Organism: Caryophanales bacterium UBA7476; assembly: GCA_002477275.1. Classification (GTDB taxonomy): domain Bacteria; phylum Bacillota_I; class Bacilli_A; order RF39; family UBA660; genus CAG-417. The sequence goes on along the minus strand of DLOU01000046.1, from coordinate 19,902 downwards.
ATAGTTCAATTCCAAGTGTTGGGGCATTCTCAAGACCTATGGAAAATGGATACTTAGTAAGAGGATTTGGTGGAAGATATGGACACTTAGGATATGACTTAAGTAGTAGTAATAAATCAATACCAATTTATCCAATTGCTGGTGGACAAGTTCATGCAATCTATACAGATGGATGTACATCAGGTTCATGGTGCCGTAGTATGGGTTATTCATGTAACGGAAATGCAAAAATCGTTGTTATAAAACATAACTATAATGGATCTTATATTTATTCTTCATATGTTCACTTAAGTGGATATGGAAATATAAGCCAAGGTATGCAAGTAACAAAAGATACAGTAATTGGTTACATGGGAACAAGTGGATGTTCAACAGGACCACATCTTCATGTTGAAATAGCAAGATGTCATTGGAAGAATAATGGAGGATGTACTTATAATCAATACCTAGATAGATTAGTAAATCCATCATCATTATTTAATATTCCATCAAGATGGACAAATAGATAAAGAATCCAATAGGATTCTTTTTTTTATCCACAATTTTTGTGAATAAAATAATTAGAACATCATAAACTAAAAATGCAAGTATAAATTAGTAACACTTGACATTTTTTTACATTTGTGGTATAATATGCTCATCTTAAGGGGGAAAATGAAATGAAGAAGGTTATAATTAGTCTTATAGTGGCTATAGCTACTATAACATCAACTACTGTTTATGCCTATTCAAATAGTTTGATAAAAACAAACGAGAAAGAAGTATTTAATATACATTACAAAAATGTTAATTCATCAAGTGAAAATGGAAAAGTATATCTAGAAGGAAATAGTGATATTTACTTTAAATGTGATTTAAAACAACCAGGTGATATTTATGAATTTACTGTTGATATGGTTAATGAAAGTAATAAAGATGCAAAAGTAGATGAAAAATTTATTACTGAATTAAGTGATAAACAACAAAGATATTTAAAATATACAGTAACATATGAAGATGGAACTGAAATTAAAAAGAATGATATATTAAAAAGTAATGAAACAAAAACACTTAAAATAAAAGTTGAATTTTTATTTGATATAACTGAAGAAGATTTACCAACCGAAAAAGAAAATCTAGATTTATCATTTAATATAATAATGGTAGAAGCCTAATAAAAGTACATATAGAAATATATGTATTTTTTATTTATATTTCTAACTTTAATAGTATAATTATTATGAGGTGAAAACATGCTAGAAAACGTAGAATGCTTAGGACATAGTACAATAAAGTTTAAAAAAAATAATAAAATAATTTATATTGATCCATACAGAATCAAAGAAGAAGTAAATGATGCAGATATAATTTTTATTACTCATTCTCATTATGATCATTTTAGTGAAGAAGCTATTTTAAAGATTAAAAATGATAATACAAAAATAGTAATTACAGAAGATTTATATAATAGAACTATAGAACTAGGATTTAAAGAAGATAAAATTGTAAAGGTACTACCAAATAATAGTTACATTTGTAATGACATTAAATTCGAAACAGTTCCTTCATATAATACAAATAAAAATTTTCATCCAAAAACAAATGATTGGGTTGGATACATATTAGAGTTAGATAATATAAAATATTTTATTACTGGAGATACTGATATTACAGAAGAAAATAAAAAAGTTAATTGTGATGTATTATTTCTACCAGTTGGAGGCACATTTACAATGGATTTTAATGAAGCTGCAGAACTTACAAATACAATAAAGCCTAAAATAGTAATACCAATTCATTATGGAATAATAGTTGGAACAAAAGAAGATGCAGAAAACTTTAAAGAATTAGTAAACAAAAATATTACTTGTAAAATAATGTATTAAAAAATATTAGAGGAGAATAATAATGAGTGATATTGAAAAACTACAAAAGATGATTGATGAATCAAATAACATTGTATTTTTTAGTGGAGCAGGAGTATCAACAGATAGTGGTATAAAAGATTTTAGAAGTCCTGATGGACTTTATAATATGAAATATAAATATCCACCAGAATTTATGTTAAGTAGTGATTGTTTTTATGGTATGCCAGATGAGTTTTATAAATTCTACAAAGAATACTTAAATTGTTTAGATATAAAACCAAATGTTACACATAAATATTTAAAAAAATTAGAAGATAAAAATAAACTATCCGCAATAATAACACAAAATATTGATGGACTACATACTAAAGCAGGTAATAAAAAAGTATATGAAATACATGGAACAATATATAAAAATCATTGTGCAAAATGTAAAAAAGAATATAATGGAGAATATATATTTGAAAGTAAAGACATACCTAAATGTACTTGTGGAGGAATAATTAAACCAGATGTAGTACTATATGGAGAAATGCTTCCAGAAAGAGCATATAATGAGTCCCTAAAAGCAATTTCTAATGCAGATATGTTAATAGTCGCTGGAACATCTTTGACTGTATATCCAGCAAGTGGAATGGTTAATCTATTTAATGGAAAATACTTAGTTATAATAAATAAAGACAAAACTACTTTAGACACTAGAGCAAATCTTGTAATAAATAGAAATTTAAAAGAAGTGTTTGAAAAATTAAAATAGACTAAGTAAAAAAAGTGTGATAGGATAATTACCAATTAGGTGATAATTATGGAAAAAGTTGAAGAAAAAATAAAATGGGCTAAAAGTGTATTAGAAGGTTCTCCGATAAGAGAAAAAGCTTATGGCTTTGATAAAATTTATCCTTTTGCAACAGAAAATATATCAGGATATTTAGATTTATTTGATCTAAAAGATAAAAGTTTACTAACTGTAGGTTCATCTTCTGATCAAACAATAAATGCATCACTTGAAGGATGCAGTGATATTACAGTACTTGATATAAATCCATATACAGAGTATTACTACTATTTAAAGATGGCAGCAATTTTAGGATTAGATAGAGAAAAGTTTTTTGAATTTCTTTGTTCAGCAGACTATCCAGAGGGATATAACGGATATAATGAGAATGCATTACTACCAGAAACATTTGAAAAAATAAGTGATTTATTGAAAAATTTAAGTTATGATTCATACTATTTCTGGAGTGAGTTATATAAAGATTTTGATAACGAAAAAATGAGATATTATCTATTTGCAGCAGATGAGTATCCAACAAAGGTAAAAAAAGGCTGTAATAAGTATTTACAAAATGATGAATATTTTGAAAAAGTAAAAAAATCGTTACAAAATACAGATGTTAAATTTATAGTTGGAGATATATTTGATTCAGAAAGTATTAAAGAAATAAAAAACTTTGATAGCATATGGCTTTCTAATATAGGAACATACTTACAATTAGATGAAATAAAAAATATGACAGATATATATTCAAAACTATTAACTGATGAAGGAAAACTTATGATTAGTTATTTATATATGACATCAATAGGTGATCCATATAATCCTAGACAAAAACCAATATATAATAGAGAAGCATTACTAAAATTATTGGAAGAATATGATCCGGAATATGAATCATTTGTTGGTATAAATGGTATTAAATATAATGATAAAAGAGTTACAGATTCAGTATTAGTATATAAAAAAAATAAAAATAATTAAGGAGTTTATTATTAAACTTCTTTTTAATTAGTATATTATTGAGAAATTCATATTTAAGTGATAAAATATATTAGAAATTAAGGAGGGAATATTATGTTTAACTTGGTATCAAAATATAAACCTTCAGGTGATCAACCAGAAGCAATAGATAAACTTGTTAATGGAATAGAAGAAGGAAAAAAATGGCAAGTTCTATTAGGTGCTACAGGTACAGGTAAAACATTTACTATGGCTAATGTAATTGCTAGAGTAAATAAACCAACTTTAATACTTGCACATAATAAAACATTAGCAGGTCAGCTTTATGCGGAAATGAAAGAATTATTTCCTAATGATCATGTTGAATATTTTGTATCATACTATGACTACTATCAACCAGAAGCATATGTTCCTTCAACAGATACTTATATAGAAAAAGATTCTTCTATAAACGATGAAATAGATGAGTTAAGACACTCAGCAACAGGTTCACTTATTTCATATAGAAATACAATAGTAGTATCAAGTGTTTCTTGTATTTATGGAATAGGTGAAAGAGAAGAATATGCAAGTAAAATGCTTAATCTTCACATAGGTGATGAAATATCAAGAGAAAAAGTAATGATGAAACTTATTGATATGCTTTATGAAAGAAATGAACTTGATTTTAAAAGAGGTACATTTAGATCAAAAGGGGATGTACTAGATATAATTCCAGCTTCTCAAGATAAAACTGGATATAGAATAGAATTCTTTGGTGATGAAATAGATAGAATTTCAGCAATAGATGTATTAACAGGAACAGTAATTGAAAATAAGAAGAGTATAGCAATTTTTCCAGCAAGTCACTTCGTAGTTGGTGATGAAAAACTAAAAGAAGCATTAAAAAGAATAAAAGAAGAAGAAATAGAAAGAATAGCTTATTTTAAAGAACATAATAAACCACTCGAAGCAGAACGTATTGAACAAAGAACAAATTATGATTTAGAGATGTTAGAAGAAACAGGATTTTGTTCTGGAATAGAAAACTATTCAAGACATATGGCAGGACGTGCTGAAGGAGAAACTCCTGAAACATTAATGGACTTCTTTGATAAAGATTTTTTATTATTAATAGATGAATCACATGTAACTCTTCCACAAGTAAGAGCTATGTATAATGGAGATAGAGCAAGAAAACAAAACTTAGTTGATTTTGGATTCCGTCTTCCAAGTGCACTAGATAATAGACCCTTAAAATATGAAGAATTTGAAAATAAAATTAATCAAGTAATATGTGTTTCAGCTACTCCTGGAGATTATGAATTAGAAAAATCTGGAAACGAATATGCTGAACAAATTATTAGACCAACTGGACTACTTGATCCAACAATTGAAGTAAGAAAAACTATGGGACAAATAGATGACTTATTAGGAGAAATAAGACAAAGAGTAGAATTAAATGAAAGAGTTTTAGTTACAACACTAACTATAAGAATGGCAGAGGAGTTAACAAACTACTTAAAAGAATTAGATATAAAAGTTGCCTATCTTCATTCAGAAGTAAAAACACTTGAAAGAATTCAAATTATTCATGACTTAAGAACTGGCAAATATGATGTACTAGTTGGAATAAATCTTCTTCGTGAAGGACTAGATATTCCAGAAGTATCGTTAATCGCAATATTAGATGCAGATAAAGAAGGATTCCTAAGGAGTACAAGAAGTTTGATTCAAACAATAGGTAGATGTGCAAGAAATAGTAAAGGACATGTAATAATGTATGGGGATAAAATAACTGATAGTATGGAAGAAGCTATTTCTGAGACAAAAAGACGTAGAGAAATTCAAGAAAAATATAATGAAGAACATGGTATAGTTCCTAAAACTATTTCAAAAGAAATAAGAGAAGTTATAAGTAATAAAGATACATCTATAAAAGAAGATAAGGAGATGAGCAAGAAAGAGCTTTCTAAAACAATAGATGAAATAGAAAAAGAAATGAGAGAAGCAGCAAGTAATCTTGATTTTGAAAGAGCAATGGAATTAAGAGACATATTATTTGAATTAAAGGCAAAATAAAAAATCCACAGAAATTGTGGATTTTTTTGACAAATAGTGTAAATTAAAATCTAAATTAATTGAACGTATTAAAAGAAATGATATAATTACAATAGGAGGAAAAGAAGCTCCAAATAATCTTGGAGATATTGAATTAGAAAGAGAAATAGCAGGAGCAGAAAGAAACTTAAGAGGAACAGATGGACCAAGAGGTAAAAAAGAAGAATCTAAAAGTTCAGAAGAATTAGCTTCTATGTTAGGTGATATTGATGCAGAAATAGAAAATGAAGAAAGATCGTTACGTGGCACTGATGGTAGAAGCATCGGAAGATAAGCTGAAATAAAAAAATATCCACAACTTCTGTGGAAATAATAACTAAAAAGTGGAAAGAAATCCCACTTTTTATTTTTTTAAAATAATGTTATAATATGCGATAGGTGATGAAGTATGGACAAAATTATTATTAAAGGAGCAAGAGAAAATAATCTTAAGAATATTAATATAGAATTACCAAAGAATAAACTTGTTGTTATGACAGGCGTATCAGGTTCAGGTAAAAGTAGCTTAGCTTTTGATACTATATATGCAGAAGGACAAAGAAGATATGTAGAAAGTTTATCTGCTTATGCTAGACAATTTTTAGGTGGGTCAGAAAAACCAGATGTAGATTCAATAGAAGGATTATCTCCAGCTATATCAATAGATCAAAAAACAACTAATAATAATCCACGTTCAACTGTTGGTACAGTAACAGAAATATATGATTATTTAAGACTAGTTTTTGCTCGTGTTGGAGTTCCATTCTGTCCAAATCATAATATACCAATATCAAGTCAAAGTGTTGAAGAAATGACAAATAAAATAATAGAATATCCATTAGGTACAAAGTTAATAATAATGTCACCAGTAGTACATGGAGAAAAAGGAACTCATAAGGACCTGTTTGATAAATTAAGAAAAGATGGATATGTAAGAGTTCGTGTAAATGATGAAATGTATGACTTAGGTGAAGAAATAACTTTAGATAAGAATAAAAAAGATAAAATAGATGTTGTAATAGATAGAATTGCTTTAAAAGAAGAATCAAGAAGTAGATTATTTGAAGCAATTGAACAGGCTACTAAGTTATCAGGAGGAAAAGTAGTAATTCAAATACTAGGAGAAGACAAAAAAGAATTAGTATTCTCTGAACAATTTGCTTGTCCTCATTGTGAGTTTTCTCTTCCAGAGTTAGAGCCAAGAATGTTTAGTTTCAACGCACCATATGGAGCATGTCCAGAATGTAAAGGATTAGGAGTTAAACAACAAATAGATGAAGAATTACTAATACCAGATGATACTAAATCTATTGCTGATGGATGTATAAAAACATTAACTGATGATCCAGAAGGATTAGACTATTTGAAACTAGAGTGTGTTTGCAAGCATTACAAAATCAAAATGAATACTCCATGGAAGAAACTAAAAAGAAGAGAACAAGAAATAATTCTATATGGTTCTGATGAAATTATTCACTTTCAGTATTCATCCAAAGGTGGAACTAAATATAATAAAAAAGAGTTTTATGAAGGAATTATTAACAATTTAGAGAGAAGACATTTAGAAACCAACTCAAATTGGGTAAGAGAATGGCTTGATAATTATATGATAGAACACACTTGTGAAAGATGTCATGGAGCAAGACTAAATGATGATGTATTACAAGTAAAACTTGGTGGAAAAAATATTTTTGAAGTAACAGAAATGTCTATTAAAGAATTAATACCATTTTTTGATAAATTAAAACTTACAAAAGAACAAGAAGAAATAGCTAGACTTGTTATTAAAGAGATAAAAGATAGATTGAACTTCCTATCAAATGTAGGACTTGAATATTTAACTTTATCAAGAAGTGCAGGAACACTATCAGGTGGAGAAGCACAGCGTATAAGACTTGCTACTCAAATAGGTTCACATCTTTCAGGAGTATTATACGTTTTAGATGAACCATCAATTGGACTTCATCAAAGAGATAATGAAAGACTAATCAACTCTATGCTTGAGATGAGAGATTTAGGAAATACATTAATAGTTGTAGAACATGATACTGATACAATGCTTGCAGCTGACTATCTGGTAGATATTGGACCAGGAGCTGGAGACCATGGTGGAGAAGTTATGGCTGCTGGTACTCCAGAAGAAGTAATGAAGAATCCTAATAGTTTAACTGGAAAGTACTTAACTGGAGAAAAATGTATAGAAATTCCAAAAACAAGAAGAAAAGGCAACAAAAAATTCTTAAAAATAAAAGGTGCAAAAGAAAATAACTTAAAAAATATTGATGTAGATATTCCACTTGGAACATTCACTTGTATTACAGGAGTATCAGGATCAGGTAAGAGTACATTAATTAATGAAATACTATGTAAAGCTGTTTCTCAAAAAATATATAAAAGTAAAGAAAAACCCGGAAAACACGATAAGATACTTGGAATAGATAATCTAGATAAGATAGTCGCAATATCACAAAATCCAATAGGAAGAACACCAAGAAGTAATCCAGCAACATATACTGGAGTATTTGATGATATTAGAACATTATTTACTACAACAAAAGAAGCAAAGATGTATGGATTTGAAAAAAATAGATTTTCATTCAACGTAAAAGGTGGAAGATGTGAAGCCTGTCGTGGTGATGGAGTTAAAAAAATAGAAATGCATTTTTTACCAGATGTTTATGTACCATGTGAAGTATGTCATGGAACACGTTATAATACAGAGACATTAAACATAAAATATAAAGGTAAAAATATAGCTGAAGTACTAGATATGAGAGTATCAGAAGCATTAGAATTTTTTGAAAACATTCCAAAAATTAAACATAAATTACAGGTGCTAGAAGACGTAGGTTTAGGATATATTAAACTAGGACAAAGTGCTCCAACTTTATCAGGTGGAGAAGCTGAAAGAGTAAAACTAGCTAAAGAATTACAAAAAAAGGCAACAGGAAAAACATTGTTCGTATTAGATGAACCTACAACTGGACTTCATATAGATGATATTAAACGCTTACTTGATATTTTACAAAAAATAGTAGATAATAAAGATACAGTAGTAATAATTGAACACAACCTAGATGTTATAAAAGTAGCTGATTATATAATCGACTTAGGTCCAGAAGGAGGATCTGGTGGTGGAGAAATAATTGCAAAAGGAACACCAGAAGAAGTAATGAAAAATGAAAAATCATATACTGGACAGTTTTTAAAGAAAATAATCAAATAGGCTAGGAGGAAAGTACATGAATAGAGTAGCTATTGATTTGGGGTTCATGCAAATTTATTGGTATTCAATAATAATACTAATTGCAATTTTTACTGGAGTAACAATTGTTTATTTAGAAGCAAAAAAACAAAGAATTAGTCTTGAAGACTTTACTGACTTGTTTTTCTGCACAGTTATTTATGGACTTATAGGTGCTAGAATTTATTATGTACTTTTTAACTTAAACTATTATCTAAGTAATAAATTAGAAATTCTTGAGGTATGGAATGGAGGACTAGCAATACATGGTGGTATAATAGGAGGCCTTCTATACGTAATATATTTTAGTAGAAAAAGAAAATATAACTTTTTAAAGTTATTAGATATGATGGTTGTAGGACTAATAATTGCTCAATCAATTGGAAGGTGGGGTAATTTCTTTAATCAAGAAGCTTATGGACCAGTAGTGAGTTTAGCACATTTACAAAAAAATATGATTCCTAATTTCATAATAGAAAGAATGAAAATATTAGGTGAATATCATGAACCTACATTCTACTATGAATCATTATGGAGTTTAAATGGATTTATTATATTGTTGATAATAAGAGGATTTAAAAATATTAAAGTTGGATCATTAACAGGAGCATATTGTATATATTATTCTATAGGAAGACTATATATAGAATCACTTCGAATGGATAGTTTAATGATTGGTAATTTTAAAGTTGCTCAAATAGTTTCAATTATACTAATTCTTCTAGGTATATATTTAATACTAAGACCTATAATATTTAAGAAATCTGAACTATATCACAATTTAAATAATACAAAAAGAGAAGAATTCTAAAATAAGGAGATTTAACATGAGAAAGAAAGTAGTTGTTTTCGGTGGAGGAACAGGTTTATCAACACTACTAAGAGGTTTAAAAGATTTTCCTGTAGATATAACAGCAATCATAACTGTATCAGACAACGGAAGATCAACAGGAAGACTTAGACAAGAATTTAATACTCCTGCAGTAGGAGATATTAGAAAAGTAATATCAAACTTATCAGATACTGATGAAGATATAAAGAAAATGCTTGAATATAGATTTAAAACATCAAGTGACCTTAATGGTCATGCAGTAGGAAATCTAATTCTAACATCTATGCTTGATATAACAGGAAGCTTAAAAGAATCTATAAAACATCTATCAAAATTATTAGATGTTAGACACACAGTACTTCCAATATCAGAAGATAATAATATTACACTAATGGCAACAACAAAGGAAGGAAATATAGTTGAAGGGGAATGCGAAATAACAGAAACTGATGAAACTATTGATCATATCTTTTATAAAGAAGAGCCAAAGGTACTTGATGAGGTAATAGACGCAATAAAAGAATCAGATTTAATAATATTAAGTATGGGTAGTCTTTATACAAGTCTACTTCCAAACATAATATGTAGATCAGTATTAGATGCAATAGATAAATCAAAATCACCAATTATGTATATCTGTAATGCAATGACTCAACCAGGAGAAACAGATGATTTTACAGTTGGAGATCATATAGAGTTAATAAATAACTATTTAAACAAAAGAAAAATTAACGTTGTAATAGCAAGTAATTCTAAAATAGATGAAAAAATAGTAAAAAAATATTTATCAGAAGAGCAAAAAGATCCTGTATCAATAGATAAAGAAAAAATTGAAAGTCTAAATGTTGAATTAATAGAATCTGATATCTTTAAAGTAGAAGAAGAACACTTAAGACATGATAGCATTAAACTAGCATCATTAATAATGTTTTATTTAATGAGGGATTAAGATGTCTTTTACTACAAAAATAAAAAATGAAATATCAGAAATATATGATACTAGATCAGAGATGTTGGCGGAACTTTCTGGATTTATTAGAAATAATGGATATATTGAAGATGGAAAGTTATATTTAACCACTGAAAATAAAACAATTGCTGATAGAATTGCAAAATTTATAAGAGATATTTATGATGTAAACGCAAAATTTGGAAAGAAAGATAATGTTAACTTTTCAAAAACTAAATTAAATCTAATAACAATAGATGAAAAAGTAGATTTTATTTTACAAGATGTTGGTTACTACTCAAAAGATAATACTTATTTAGAAACCCCACCAACATATATAACAGGAGCAAATGAAGAAATAAGAGCATATCTTAGAGGAACATTTTTATGTCAAGGAAGTATTAATGATCCGCAAACTTCTTATCACATGGAATTTTTAATAGATAAACCAGATGAATCTGTATTTGTACAAAGACTTCTTAATATATTTGATTTAAATGCTAAAATACTTAGTAGAAATAATGGTTTTATGATTTACATAAAAGAAGCAGACAAGATAAGTGATTTTTTAAAAATTATTAGAGCAACAAATGCAGTATTATATTTTGAAGATGTTAGAGTATATCATCAAGAAAAAAATATGGCAAATAGATTAAATAATTGTGAACAAGCAAATATAGATAAAGTTATTCAAACAGCAAATGAACAGTTAAAATATATAGAAATAATTGAAAAAAATATGCTTGTAGAACTACTTGATGAAAAAACTCAAGAAGTATTTGAGTATAGAAAAAAATATCCTGAAGCTTCACTAAAAGAACTAAGTGAAATAATATCATTAGAAACAAACAAACCAATAACAAAATCAGGATTAAATCATAGATTTAGAAAAATAAAAGAATTAGCTACTAAATTAGAAAATAGCTAATTCTTTTTATATTATTTTATCAATTAACCCATAGTTAACAGCATCCAAACTACTCATATAGTTATCTCTATCTGTATCTTTCTCAATTATTTTTAAACTTTTACCAGTATTTTTAGCCAAAATTTTGTTAAGTTTTTCTTTTAAATTTAGAATATGCTCACAAACTATTTTAATTTCTATTGCCTGACCTTGAGCACCACCTAAAGGTTGATGGATCATTATTTCACTATTAGGAAGAGCAAATCTTTTCCCTTTTTTTCCACTACTAAGAAGAAAAGCACCCATAGAAGCTGCCATTCCGACACAAATTGTAGACACATCACTCTTAACAAAGTTCATTGTATCGTATATAGCAAGACCACTAGATACACTACCACCAGGCGAGTTTATATATATTGATATATCATCATGACTTATTGAATCAAGATATAATAACTGTGCAACTATACTATTAGAAACATTATCATCTATCTCACCACTAAGCAGAATAATTCTATTTTTAAGAAGTCTAGAGAATATATCATAACTTCTTTCTCCATTAATTTCATGGTCAACAATCATTGGTACTAAGTTCATTATTATCACCTACAAATATTTTAGTGTAAATATATTAAAAATATACATTTAAAAATACGTCAAAATATGCTACAATTATCATAGAATAAAAGAGGGTGAATTTATGGATACAGTTAAAATAACAGTTAATAAAGTGGATTATTTTACTAAAAAGAACACAACTCTAGAAGAAATAGCAAAGGAATTTCAAAAAGATTTTAAACATCCTATATTAGCTGCAAAGGTAAATAATGCTCTAAGAGAACTTAATTATAAAGTAAATAAAACATCTGAAATTGAATTTTTAGATTTAAATACAAGAGATGGAAATAAAATGCATGTTAATGGACTTTTATTTATTTTAAGTGTGGCTGTAAAAGAATTATATGGTGTAAGATATGATATTAAAGCAGAACATTCAATAGATAAAGGTTTATATATTAAAACTAATTTTGAATTAACAGAAGATAGACTTAATGATATTAAAAATAAGATGAAAGCAATAATAGATCAAAATAGACCTATAAAAAAATTAATAGTTGATAGATTAGAAGCAAGGGACTATTTTAGCAAAGTAGACTATAAATCAAAAGTAAATATATTAAAATATACAACAAATACATATATTACTCTTTATCAATTAGGAGAATTTTATGATTATTTCTATACAAAGATGCCTATATCTACTAAATTAGTTGGAGAATTTGATTTAACATATATATCTAAAGAAGGATTTGTATTAAGATTTCCAACAATATATAGTGGAGATGAAATTAAAGAATATAAGTCTCATCCTAATATGATGAGAGCATTTGATATAAGTGGTAAATGGAATAACTTAATGAAAGTTCGAGATGCATCAGAATTAAATGCATTAGTTTCAACAGGAAAAATAGATCAATTTATTAAAATTGCTGAAGCAAGACAAAATGAAGAATTAGTTAATCTTGCTAGAAAAATAAAAGATACTAAGAGTGTTAAAGTAGTTCTTTTAGCGGGACCTTCTTCTTCAGGAAAGACTACTACTTCAAAGAAATTATGTATGTATTTAAAAAGTCTTGGAGCTAAACCTCTTGTTATTGGAATGGATGACTATTTTGTTGAAAGAGAAGAAACTCCAATTGATGAGAATGGAAAACCAGATTATGAATGCCTAGAAGCTGTAGATTTAAAACTATTTGAAAGACAAATTGAACAATTACTAAAAAATGAAGAAGTAGAAGTACCTACGTATAATTTCTTAACAGGAAAGAAAGAGTATTCAAAGAAAATAAAATTAGAAAAAAATGGAGTACTTGTAATAGAAGGAATACATGCACTAGATGATAGAGTATTAACTAATATATCAAGAAGTAATGTATTTAGAATTTATATTTCACCTCTTACTGAACTAAATATAGATAATCATAATTATATATCTACAACAGATAATAGATTATTAAGAAGAATAGTTAGAGATAATAAAACAAGAGGTCATGATGTAGGAAAAACAATTTCTACTTGGCCAGAAGTAAGAGCTGGAGAAGAAAAATATATATTCCCATATCAAGATAATGCGGACTATACATTTAATTCAGCATTAATATATGAGATAGGAGTACTTAAAACATATGTTGAACCACTTCTATATTCAGTAGATCCAAGAGATCCTTGTTATGAAGAAGCAAAAAGATTAATCAATTTCTTAGGATTTTTCTTACCAATACCAGCAGATGCCATACCAGATGAATCAATATTAAGAGAATTTATTGGTGGAAGTTTCTTTACTAATTTATAAAAAATAATTAATTTTAATAAGACCACATGATAGCATGTGGTCTTTTATTGACAAAACCACCGTTTTAATGTAAAATTTGTGAGCAAATAAAGAAAGGAATGAGAATTTATGAGTATAATGCAAGAAAATATTGATAATGCTATTCAATCAGTAGCAGAGTGGCTTAAAGAACATTCAGATTTAAGTTTTGTAATAAAAGCAGATGATTACTATGTAGAAAGTTCTGGTCAAAAAGGCTTCATGCACGAATACGATGAACAATTAAAAAAATATAAGTATCTTAAGAAAAAGAAAAAAGAAGGAGCTTTGTCAAAAGAAGAGCTTAGAAAATGTAAAGAATATAATTTTGGTGGAGTTTTTGGATACTCTGAATATGTTGAGCAATTAGTCAAAAAAAGTAATAATAAAATTACTGAAGAACAAGCAGCCATAATAGAATTAAAACATGGTACACTTGAAAATTTATATGATTACTTACAAGAATGCTTAAAAGAAGGAACAAGTTTTCCTGCTTATTTCTATCGATACGACTTAAATAATATTTTTAAAACATGTCATGATATTGATATGTCTACAAATGAAGGGTATGATAAAGTAGTTGAGAATATTATGATAAGCAAAGGATATTTTGAAATATTTACGTATTATTCAAAAAATAAATTAAATAAAGAATTAAAAAAACTAGATTCAAATCTTTCTGAATTGATTCATTTAATATTTGGACTAGACAGAGGGGAAAAGCCAAAAAGTATTTTAGAAGTAGCAAAAATGCTGAAAAGAAGTCGTCCTCAAATAATTGCAGCTAAAGAAAGAGCATTTCGAAAACTTCGACTTCATAGTAGAGTAATCAGAATGACTTTTTCTTTAGATACTAGTAATCTAAGTAAAGAAGAACAAGAAGAATTAGAAAAAAATGTTAGAACATTAAGACTACCTACAACATCAAGAAAAGAAAAGAAAGAAGCAAATGATTTTATAAAAAAATATCTTACTAAAAAAAGTTTAATAGGAAAAAAAGAAAATAGTGATAATAATAAAACAGAAGCTTCTAAAACAACAATTAATATAGAAGAAACTCAAGAGATAAGTAGTAATAATCAAGAGATAAAAGTAGATTCAAAAGAACAACAAGTATCAAATAGAGAGTTAGAATTACTAAGGTTAAAAGCTCTAAGATATGGATATTTATATCTAAAAAATATAATAGAAGAGCAAACTAAAACATCAAATTCTGAAGAAGAAAATAGCTTAGTAGAAGAATATAAGGTACTAAAATATATATGTGAAGAAATGAGTAGAATATCAAAAGAAAATGATATTACAGAAAATAATATTGAAGCAAATAAACCTACTACATTACACTAGTAATAAAACAAATAAGTTGCAAAACATTTAAACATATGTTAATATATTACTAGTTCAGAAATGGAGGCAGTTTATGAAAATATTCTTATTAGTAGTTTCAATATTATTAATAATTGTAGTACTATTACAAAGCGCAAAATCAGGTAGTGCTGCAAAGATATTATCAGGTGGAACTACAGATTTATTTGCAAAGAGAAAAGAAAGAGGAGCTGAAAAAGCTTTAACTCGTATAACTTTTATACTAGGATTAACATTCTTTGTAGTATGCTTAATTGCCTCATTTTAAGACCTTATAGGTCTTTTTTATTTGTATTTTTAAAATAGGATGATATAATATAGTAGAAGGTGAATAATATGGATGAAAAGGTCGTTGAAATTTTAAAAAATACAAAGAAGGCATTGAATATCTATGAAATTCAAGATGGTTTAAAAATTAATAACGTTGAAGATTTAAAATTATTACAAAAAGTGCTTGAAAAACTTGAAAATGATTTAGTTATTTATCATTCTAATAAGGATAGATATATGCTACTTGAAAATAGTCATTTAAAAAGAGGAATAATGAGAGCTAATAAAAAAGGCTTTGGATTTGTAGATATTGATGATTCAGAAACAGATGTATATATAAGTGAAAGCAATATGAATGGCGCTCTTCATGGAGATGTTGTTTTAGTTGAATTAACAAGTAAAAAAGGAATAGCTAGACTAGAAGGAAGAGTTCTTAAAATTGTTAAACGTGAAAATGATAGTTATGTTGGAGAAATCAATTTTAAAGGAGACAAAGGTGTTGTTACTTTAGATGACAATAAACTAAGAATCAAAATACAAGTACCAAGAGATAAAGCGTTAAATGCAGTAGATGGTCATAAAGTTTTAGTAAAACTAGGAAAAAGGTTAGATAATCATAATTTTGAAGGTGAAGTATTAGAGATAATTGGTCATAAAAATGATCCGGGTGTTGATATATTATCTATCGTTAAAAAATATAAAATTGAAACAGACCTTCCAGATGATGTAAAACAACAATTAAGAGGATTCCCTAATGAAGTAGAAGAACATGAAAGAAGAGGAAGAAGAGACCTTAGAGACCAGATGATATTCACTATAGATGGTGATGATACAAAAGACATTGATGACGCCATATCAATTAGTAGAAAAACAAACGGAAATTATATATTAGGAGTACACATTGCTGATGTCTCTTATTATGTAAAAGAAGGAAGCCCACTTGATAATGATGCTATGGAAAGAGGAACTTCTGTTTATTTAGTTGATAGAGTTATACCAATGCTTCCTCATGAATTATCAAATGGAATATGTTCACTCAATCCAAACGTAGATAGATTAGCTATTTCATGCGTAATGGAATTTGATAGTCATGGAAAACAAGTAAATTATGAAATATTTGAAAGTGTAATTAAATCAAGAATTCAAATGACATACAAAAAGGTTAACAAAGTTCTTGAAGAAAATGAAATTCCTGAAGGATATGAACCTTATGCAGATACTTTAAGAATGATGAAAGATTTAGCTGATATTTTAAGAAAAGCTAAAGAGAATAAAGGATATATTGATTTTGAAGTAGATGAAGCAAAAATATTAGTTGATGAAAACTGTGTTCCAACAGAAGTAACACTTAGAAATAGGGGAACAGGAGAAAAATTAATAGAAGATTTCATGATTGCAGCAAACGAATGTGTAGCAACTCATATATATTTCATGAACTTACCATTTATTTATCGTGTTCATGAAGCACCAAAAGAAGAAAAAATAAGAAGTTTCTTAGGATATGTAGGAACACTTGGATATCAAGTTCAAGGAAATTTAAAAGAAAATACTCCAAAGACCATTCAAAAAATTATTAAACAATTAGAAGATAAAAAAGAATTTAAAATACTATCAAGTTTATTACTTAGAAGCATGCAAAAAGCTGTCTATAAACCAGTAAACTTAGGACACTTTGGTTTAGCAAGTAAATGCTATACACACTTTACTTCCCCAATTAGACGTTATCCAGACACAACTGTACACCGTCTACTTAGAACATACTTATTTAACAAAAGATTAGATGATAATACAATAAGACATTGGGAAGAAAAATTAGTTTATATAGCAGACCATTCTTCAGCAACTGAAAGAGCAAGTGTAGATTGTGAAAGAGAAGTTGAAGATATGAAAATGGCTGAATATATGGAAAAACATATTGGAGAAGAATTCGAAGGAATGATTTCTTCAGTAATGAGTTTTGGTATGTTTGTTGAACTTGATAACTTAATTGAAGGATTAGTATCAGTAAAAGATATGAAAGGATTCTTTGATTACAATGAAGAAAGAATGAGTTTAACAAATGAAAAGAGTAAAGAAAAGTATACAATTGGAGATAGAGTTATAGTTAAGGTAATAAGAGCTTCTAAAGAGGATAAAACTATAGATTTTGAAATTGTTAAGAGGGTTTAGATCTATGAGTAGTAAAAAGAAAAAAAAGCTAAAAAGAAAAGTAAAAGTATCACTAATAATTATCTTTATCTTATCGTTAAGCTTAATTGGTGCTGGAGTATTTATACAATATAAAGAATATAAAACATCACTAAAAAAAGAAAAACCGGTAGAAAAGAAAGAAACACCAAAAGAAGAAAAGAAAGAAGAAAAAACTTCTCAAGAATATAAAGCATCGATTGTTATGGTTGGAGATGCACTAATTCATTGGGGAGTATATAATGATGCAAAACAAAGTGATGGCTCATATAATTTTAAACCAATGCTTGAGAGTATAAAACCAATTTCATCAAAATATGATCTAGCTTATTATAATCAAGAGACAATTCTTGGAGGAGCATCTCTTGGATATTCAAGTTATCCAATGTTTAATTCACCACAAGAAGTAGGAGATGCATTTATAGATGCAGGGTTCAACATGGTAAGTTTAGCGACAAATCATACTATGGATAAAGGTGAAAGAGGTGTACTAGCATCAGTTGATTATTGGAAAAAGAAAGAAACAGTAGCAGCATCAGGACAATGGTCTAGTGAAGAAGAAAGAACAAAATCAGTTGCAAAAGTTTATGAAGTAAATAATATTAAATATGCATTTATTTCATATACTATTTGGAATAATGGATTACCAACACCAGCTGGTAAATCTTATCTAAGTAATGAATATAGTGAAGAAAAAGCAAAAGCAGATATAGAATCAGTAAGAGATAAGGTTGATTTTGTAATAGTTGCAATGCACTGGGGAACTGAGTATTCATTCAAAGTTGATTATAAACAGGAACAAATTGCAAATTACTTATCAAACTTAGGAGTTGATTTAATAATAGGAGCTCATCCACATGTTATTCAAACTGTTGAATATATTAATAATGGAAAAACTTTAGTAGTTTATTCATTAGGTAACTTTATAAGTGATCAAAATGATATAGATAATTTTACTGGACTTATGATGGAAGCTTCATTAAAGAAAGTAGTTAATCCAGATGGAACAGTAATTAATTCAGTAGTTGAACCAAAAGCACAATTAGTTTATACTACTACTGTAAAAAGAGGAGGAGTTAACCACGATTTTAAGGTTATACCATATCCTCAATTAAATAATACACAGTTAAATAATTATCAATCATATTACGAAAAATATAAGAAAATAGTAAATGAAAGGTTTGAAAATTTAACATGGGGCTTATCAGGGGAGGCTTAAAATGGAAATTGAAAATAGAGAGGCAAGACATAATTATTTTATAGAAGATACATATGAATGTGGTATTGTCCTTGTTGGAACTGAAATAAAATCAATAAGAGCAGGTAAATGTAATCTAAAAGATAGTTATGGAATAATAAA
This sequence comes from Caryophanales bacterium UBA7476, assembly GCA_002477275.1. Classification (GTDB taxonomy): domain Bacteria; phylum Bacillota_I; class Bacilli_A; order RF39; family UBA660; genus CAG-417. The sequence continues at coordinate 753 of DLOU01000046.1, read as the reverse complement.
GAATAATGAAGTTTTTCTTTTAAACATGTTTATATCTCCATATAAAGAAGCAAGTATTTATAATGTTGATGAAAGAAGAACAAGAAAACTACTTCTTAATAAAAGTGAAATAAAAAGAATTAAACAAGATATAGAACAAAAAGGTCTAACTCTAATACCATTAAAGCTATATTTTAAGAAAGATAAAATAAAACTTGAATTAGGTATTTGTAGAGGTAAGAAAAATTATGATAAAAGAGAAACTATTAAACAAAGAGATGAAAAAAGAGAGATTGAAAAGATTAGGAAAAATATGTACTAATCTTTTTCCACATTTATTGTTAATAATAATTGTACTATTTATTAGTGGATGTGGAAAAAATAATTTTAACAAAAAAGTATTTACAGAAACTGTTGAAAAAAATAATTTTGTAGCTGTAGATATAGAAGAAAAAGAATATATAGAAACAATTGCAGTTTCAAGTCATTATCAGTTAAGTTTATTTAGTTATAATAAAAGTAAAGAAGTAGATAAAGCCTTTAAAGATAAAATAAAGTATTACAAAAACAAAAAAGCGAATATAAAACATAAAAAAAATTACTTTTATATAGAAAATAAAAACGTATATACTATTAATTATAAAATAAATAACTATATTATTGAAGCAGAAGTACCAAAAACATATAAAGAAGAAGTCATAAAAATATTAAAAGAGATGAAGTTAAAACTATAGGTTTCATCTCTTTTTATATGGATGAAGTAAAGTAAATGTT
>DLOU01000036.1 GCA_002477275.1 Caryophanales bacterium UBA7476 | reverse complement strand
CATATATCATACAAGCGTTCGGATGTCAATTATTTTTTTTGATTAAACGGACTTTCCTTCTAAATAAAAAAACGAACTATCCATCCATAAGGACGAATAATTCGCGGTACCACCTTAATTCATAGTTAAACTATGCACTTAAAACTTTAACGCAGTAAACGATTTTTCTCATAATGCGTAATTCATATATAATTTCTTATTCATTTGCACCAACCATGAACTCTCTATAAACAAAACTATATACTACTTTTCATTAATCACTGAAAAATATTAATATTATTTTAACACTAATTAATAAAATATCAACTAGTTTTTCTTACTTTCTTTTTTTTCTTCTTTCACTTCTTTATTATCTTTATTCTCTAATTTATCTAAAACACCTTTAGTAACATCTATTGCTTTTAATCTAATATCTTCAGCAGCTTTTTCTAAAACTGGTGTTCCTTTATCTTTAGCATATTCTACTAATTTTTGTGATTCAGATTTAATTATTTTAGCTTTATCTTTAGCCACATTTAATACTTTTTCTTTATCTAATTCATCAATATCTCTTTTTAATTTTTCAATTCTAAGTTGAAATTCTTCTTGAATATCTTCTTTCTTTAAGCTTTTAACTTTAGTTAAGAATTCATCAAATTTAACTTTTAACTCTTCTCTTGTTTCACTACCTTTTTTAGGTGCTACTAAAATTCCTATAAGTGCTCCAATTCCTGCACCAATAGCAAATTTTCCAAAACCATTTTTACTCATCAATATCATCCTTTCTATTTTTTATTTTCTTCTTAAATACACTAGGAAATATACTATTTGCTTTCTTAATTATTGAAGTAGTTAAATAATTAAAACCATAACCAACTTTATCAACAGCATCAAATAGATTATCTAAAGATTTAACTTTGTCATCTACATCATCAAGTATAGCATCAGTTTTATCAAGTAATTTAATTACTCTAACTCCAACTACTGAAAAAACAACTAATATAGTAATACCAGCTAAATATAGTAATATTTGTAGTGCTAAAATAATTGTATCCATTTTATCTCTCCTTTATTCTTATTCTTCATACATTGAATCAATTAAATCAAATAAATTATCACTATCTGTTACATTATCACTGTCTTTATCTTTAACAATAACATTATTCTCTTCAACTTCATCTTCTACTTCTTCATTAGTATCATCTTCTAAAATCTTAGGTAAATCTAATTCTTCTGTTCTTTCTGAAGCTTCATATTCAGATTCAGCATCTTCTTCAATTTCAGTATTTTTTTCTTCTACTTCTTTTAGTTTACTAGTTCTAGTTGACTTATCAGCATCAATATAATCCTCATTATATTCTAATCCTAAATCTTCAAAATATTCTACAGCATCACCTACTGTAAGATTATTTACTTCAGGAGTAGCACTATCATTTGTTAAATCTAAAAGCATATTATCATCTAAATCTTCAACTTCATTATCCTCAGATAAATCGCTTTGATGAAGTCCTAGATTATCATCTATTTCATCACTAAGATTTCCATAAGCTTTTCTTCTTATATCATCAATATTTATTTTTTCATGGCTAATCGAAGTAGTAATTCTTACTTCCCTCTTTGCAGGTTTATCCATAAATCTAGTATCTTCAACTATACCATAAACAGGTGAAATTATTGGAGAAGGTTTAAATACTTCTTTCTCTTTTTGTTTTTCATAATTACCATATTCATGAGGTGTATAGTTTTCCAAATAACTTTCTTTTTTACTTGCTTGATATAGTTTTACAGGTCTTTCTTCTGGTAAAACTTTTTCTTCTATTATTTCTTCTTGTTCTTTGACAACTTCACTTTGTTCAGTAAATACTTCTTCTTCTGGATAATTTACATTATCAGTTCTTTTTCTTGTTACTTCTGTAATTGGTGGAAGTTCTGGATAAGTATCTTGAGAAACTAAATCATTATCAGAAAAAGCCTTAATTTTTGGTTCTTCCGCTTTTAATAATTCAGTATCTTCTTTTTCAGTTTCAACTTTTTCTTTACTATCAAATTTATCCATAGGAATAATTCTTTTAGCAATTGGTTTTTCAACATCATATATATTAGAATCATCAGTAGCTTTTACTGGAGTAGGCTTAACCTTTTTAGCCTTCTCTCTTTCTTTTTTCTCTTTTCTACTTATCTTTTCTTTTTCTTCTACTTCAACGTACTCTTCTTCAAAGAGCGCATTTTTTAATTTATCAAATATTTTCATAAAACACCTCGCTAGTCATTACTACCAATATCGATTCTATCATTATCAGGTAAACTAGAATCATCATCTTCTGTTTTATCATATTGTTCAATATAATCCAGATAATTAGAAGTAGTTTTTTTAGTAGTAAATATATTGAAACTTTCTTCTTTATAGCTTAATACGTTATCACCTATTAAACTTTCTAATACTTTTTTATTATATTTTAATGAAGAAAGCACTTCACTAATATTAAGCACAGTCGTATTAATATGCTCTTTACTAGTATATACTTCTATTTTACCATAATTATAGACAGCTTCAACAAAATATTTTTTATTTACTTCATTTATTTCAAGATATCCATCTTTTTTCTTATCTTTTGAAACTATTTTTCTAGAATAATAACTATCTTTATCTACTTTATAAGTATTTTCTGCTTTATTAAAATATCCAACAGCATCTACATATATATAATATTTATTACCATATTCATCACTTAATACAGTATTGTAATCATTTTTATAAACAACTTTTAGTGTATTAGGTACATAATAAGAATACCCACTAAAAGAAATATTGCTAAGTTTATTTTTCTCAGTTAAAACAGTGTCCACTATATTATCAATACTATTAACATTAATAGTACTACATCCAGTGACAAATAAAACAGTAAATAATATTAACAAAATACGTTTTTTCACTAAATCACCTACTCTTATATATTATATCAGAATTTATCTTTACTTACTAGCTTTTAAATGATAAATTTTATTACCTTTATTAACAAATTTATCCTCATATTCAGTAGTAATTCTCTCTGGAAGATAACTATTTAAATCAAAAGTAACTTCAGAAAAAGAATAACTATTACTTAATGATTCTATTGAATATATAAATAAATCTTCATTATCAGTTCTAAGTTCTATCACCTTTTTATCTTTAAATATTTTATCATACTTATCCAAGAATATTTTACTAGTAAGTCTTCTATCATGATGTCGTTTTTTAGGCCAAGGGTCAGAAAAATTTAGAAAAATTAAATCTATTTCATTAGAGAACACTTCATCTATCTCAAGTGCATTTAATCTAATTACTCTTAAATTATCAACACCTTCAGGTATATTAGGTAAACTACGAGCTAAAACATTATCTTGTTTTTCTATACCAATATAATTAATATTTTTATTGTTTATAGCATTCTCAGTAATAAATTTACCCATACCCATTCCTATCTCTATATATATGGGATTATCATTATTAAAAAGATCTTTCCAATGACCTTTATAATCTTTATAATTTTTAACTATATATTTAGAATTACTAATTATTTCTTCTTTATTTTTTATATTTCTAAGTCGCATAAATACAATTCTCCTAACTAACATAACTATAATAACATATTTTTAAGTTTAAGCATATAATATAAAAGAGGAAGTGACCTATATAATGAATTATGGCATGCCAAATAATCCTTTATTTTTAATGAACCAAAATAACCTAATTGAAGAAGAATTATTCCAAATAAGAAAAGCATTAACTCTAATAGAAGAAAGACTAAGAAAATTAGAAGAAAAGGAAATAAAAAAAGATAATCCACAATTTCTAAACAGTGAAATAAACAATAATGGTGGTTTATACATGATATAAAAAAGTCACTTTATATTAGTGACTTTTAATCTTCTATATCATATATTTCTTCATCAGATAACCAGTGTACATCTTTTTCTTCATTTTCATAAAAATTATGACATGTATCACTTAGAATCCTAGCTAATTTCTTTGGATCATAATCTAAATGATTGTTTAAAAAACTATAAAAAGACCAAGACAAATAATCAGTTAATTCATCCTGAAGTTTAATAATATCCTTCAAATAAGCAGTATCAAGTCCTTCTAAATTATTTTTATTATTTTTTTCTTTTAATTTAAGAAATCTAGGAACAACAATTAAAGAACCTCTATCAGCATTACAGATTTCATCAAGTTCATAAACACTAATTTTATAGTACTCAGAATTTGTATCATTAACCGGAGTAATTCTAAGTGGTTTAAGCATATGTTTATCTATAAACATATCATTTTCGTCATAATAAACATTCAAATTAACTATATTTGATTGATTCATATTATCAACCCCTATTCTAATAAAAGTATAATAAATTAAAAGAAATATGTCAATTATTAATAATATAACATTTATTTAATTTTATTTTCTAAATATGGTATACTATAAAGAGATACAGAAATAAGGTGAAATAATGTTTGAGTTAGTAGAATTAGAAAAAAAAGAATATGAGAAATTTGTAAAAAACAATAAATATAAGTCTCATTTTTTACAATCACATGCTTGGGGTGAATTTGCAGAAAAAAAGAAAAGAGTTACTTCTTTCTATCTAGGTCTAAAAAAAGATAAAAAATTAGTAGCAACAGCACTACTTCTTCAAAAAAAATTACCACTTGGATATTCATATTTTTACTCACCAAGAGGATTTGTATTAAATTATGAAGATGAAGAAACATTTAAGGAAATGACTAAAAAAATAGTTGAATTTTCCAAAAAGAAAAAAGCAATATTTATAAAAATAGATCCAGATATAATAATAAGAAAATATAACTATCTTGATGAAGAAGTAGAACTCGATTATACTTGGGAAAACATTTTTAAAATGATAAAACAAAGTGGATTTAAACATTTAGGATTTACTAAAAATTTTGAAACTATGCAGCCAAGATATACTTTTAGAATAGATTTAACTAAAGATTTAGATGAGCTTAAAGAACACTTTTCTAAAACTACAAAACAAAGAATTAATAAAGCAATAAAACTTGGTTGTGAAGTTAAAATTGGAACAGAAGAAGATTTAGATGAATTCTGTAGATTAATGATGGTTACAGAAGAAAGAAAGGATTTTGTATCATATGATAGTTCATATTATAAAACCCTTTATAAGATGTATAATGAGAATAATAAAATGACCCTATTTCTAGGAAAAATATATCCTAATAAAATATTAGAAGAATTAAAGAAAAGTAAAAAAGAAGTTGAAGAATCAGTAAAAGATTTACCAACTGAAAACTTAAGTAAAAGTGCTAAAAATAAATTAAAAGAAGCTGAAAGACGTTTAGAAAGTATTAATAATGATATAAAAAAATTTACAGACGTTAAAGAAAAATACGGGGATGAACTTACATTAAATGCCCATATGATAATAGAATATGGTGACAAAGCATGGGTTTTATATGCAGGAAATGAAAATATCTTAACTGAAACTTATGCTAACTACTATACTTATCAAACACACTTAGAATATTGTAAGGAAAAAGGATATAAAGTATATGATCAGTTTGGAACAATTGGAGATTTAAGAAAAGATAATCCAAGAATGGGACTACATGAGTTTAAAAAGAAATTTGGCGGAGATTATGTAGAGTTTATTGGAGAATTCGACTACATAACAAATCACTTTATGTATTTTGTATTTACAAAACTTGTTCCACTATATAGAAAAATAATTAAAAATAAATCAAAGAAGGCGATAACAAATGAAGTTAATGGAAATAAGTGATAAAGAATTTGAAAAATTTGCTAAAAAACATGAACAAGTAACCTTTCATCAAACTAAAGAATGGGGAAATTTAAAGAAAACTAATGGATGGAAAAGTTATCTAATAGGTTTAAAGGATAAAGATAAAGTAGTAGCAGCTGCCCTACTCTTAGCAAAAAAAATACCAGTTTTTAATAAATACATGTTCTATTCTCCAAGAGGATTCTTAATAGATTATAAAGATAAAAAATTACTAAAAGAATTTACTGAAAAAGTAAAAACATTTGTAAAAGAAAAAGATGGTATTTTTATAAAGATAGATCCTTATGTTCCATACAAAGAACATGATAATAATGGAAAAATTGTTGAAGATGGATTTGATAACAGTGTTGTAGTAGAAAACTTGAAATCATTAGGTTATAAACATTTTGGTTTTAACTTAATGCAAGATACACTACAACCTAGATGGATGCATGTTATTGATACAGATAGAAGTTTAGATGATGTATTAAAAGATATGGAATCAAAAACAAGACAAATTCTTAGAAAAAATGAAAAATGTGGAATAGTTACACATGAAATAGAAAAAGATGAATTAAAAACATTTAAAGAAATTATGCAGCATACTTCAGATAGACGTGAATTTGTTGATAGACCATTTTCATATTATGAAAACATGTGGGAAAACTTACATGATTCTGGAATACTTAAAATAAGAATTGCAGAAATTGATTTTAACTTATATGAGGAAAATACAAAGAAAGAAAAAGAAGAAATTGAAACGTCTTTAAAAGATAGAATTAAAAAATATGAAAATCAAGAATTAAAGATGAATGAAAAAAAATATAATTCACATAATAAACAAGATGAAGAAAGAATTAAACAATTGAATAAACAATTAGAAAAAATAAAAGATTATAAAAAAGAATATGGAGAAAAAACTACTTTAGGTGGAATACTATTCTTAGTATATGGAAACGAAGTACTTTCTCTTTATGGAGGAAGTGAAACTAAATTAATGCAGTTTCAATCAGCATATACAGTTCATTACGATGGAGTTAAATATGCTGTTGAAAACGGATATAAAAGATATAATTTTTATGGTATCACAGGAGACTTTAGAGAGGAAAACCCACTTTATGGACTATATCTATTCAAAAAGAGTTTTGGTGGAAATGTAGTCGAATTAGTAGGTGAATTTGACCTAGTGGTGAGTAATTTCTGGTATAATACATATAAATTAGCTTTTGGAACATATCATAAAGTTAAAAACATAGCAAAAAAGATAAAGCATTAAGCTTTATCTCAGACTGTTGACAAA
>DLOU01000048.1:61188-74139 GCA_002477275.1 Caryophanales bacterium UBA7476 | reverse complement strand
CTTTTATTCTTTTATTATTAAACTCTATAACAAAATAAAACTCATTTTGATAACCATCTTGTATTTTTTTCATATATTGACTCCTTTCATATGTATTATTCATAAAAAATCCCTTTTTTACATTTTTTATAACATAGGAGTCTTTACTCAATTTTTTGCTATTAAGTTTTTCTCTTTTTTCTGAGGCCTTTCTAAACTGACTACGTGGGTAAAAAAAAAGAACTTATCAAATTGATAAGCCCTGTATATCNNTTGTTTTCAAATGGAGCGATTGGTTAAGTTATTTCAAACTTTTTCTCGCTTTTTGAGATATTAATTATTTAATATCAATTTCTAATAACATTTTAACATAAATTAGTAGTAATTCCAATATAATTGCTAAAATTTATGAAATTAATGATATAATTATTTTGAAGTGATTCAAAAACTAATAAAAAATTGATTATATATAAATCAAAAAATTTATTTAAAAAAAGGAAATTTAGAGGTGATAAAATGAGAATATTAATTAAATAAGTATGGCATAAACTTTGATTATGCCGAAAAAAGGAGGCATAATATGTTAGAAATAAAAAACTTGACTATATCTATTAACGATAGATATTTAATAAAAAATTTGAATTTAATATTATTTTTAAGTAATGTGCATAATATTTAATGTAGCGTATTCCATGGTTTGACATATTCAATAAAATATGCTACAATTTAGTTGTTCAACTGCCAAAGTCGCAGCTTGAAAGTCCGTCCTGCTGGTAGCGGGATGGTTTTTTTGTTGTAAAAAACTCAAGTTTTACTTGAGAATTCTATATATTCATTGTCAAATCTTTCTTTTGTATTATTATCAAAAATTTGATAAGCAGTAACAAACTGAAATTTACTAATTTGATTTTTACTAGCATCAGTATATCTAAATTCAAACATTATAACATAATCTTCTAAAGCTTTTGTATATCTTATTTTAAGCATTTTTTTGTTTTTCTTACTTTTATTAGAAGTTTCTTTTTTAGTCCACCATTTTATTTGATTGCTTTGTTCATTAAATAAATCCATAGCTATTTTAAGATTATCAATTTTACTCATTCTATATATGCAAGGAACTCTGTTGTCCTTTAATTGAATGTTTTCATCTTCTAAATTACATTGTAATTTACAATTAACTGAAGAAATATGATTTATACAAGGAAAAACGCTGAATTTTAATCGCTTTTTATAAAAATCAAAGTATATGCCGTTTTCTTCACCTAGAGAACAAATATGCCAAAATATTCTCGGTTTATCATCAAATTCTAAGTCATTAGTATTTATTATAATTGGATACTCTACATTATTATATTTTAAAGTTTTATTGTTGGTAAAATATTCTTTAAATTTTTCATATGTTTCATCTACAAAAGTATTATAGTCAAAATTATTATTTTCCATAATTTATATTTGGACTCCATATTAATAGGTTGAACTTTGTTTCATTCCAGTTTGATGTTTCAGAAACATTTGTTTTTAAAGATAAATGTTTTATTATTTCCATTTTCGCGGGACTACTTGTTAAACCCCTGTGGTAATAAGTTAATGCTCCAATTATTAAATCAGTAAGTTGAATTAAATCATTGTTATTTGAATTGATATCTTCGATGCTAGTTATTGTATCCATACTAAAGTCATATTTACTATTGCAGATTACTTCTCTTAGTTTTCCTAAATTTTCTTTTCCTTTTGTATCTCTTTTATCTAAGAAAATCCTATATGAATAGCCACGATTGATTATTTTATTAAACAAATAATAATTCATTTTATCATACCATTGTCTATATTCATCTTCACCAGAAACAACCAATTGATTTTTATTTAGAGTTATTATTCCTCTAAAATGTAATTTTGGTTCCTGAAAGAAATAGTCTATTAGTTCTTTATATAATCCTATTTTATTCATGGAAACTCTAGTCCATTTTATTTCATGATCTCTTTTAAACCCATATTTTCTTTTTATAGCTCGTATATTGTACATAATTTCTTTTCTAAATTCTGATTGACAATATAAACATCCAATTCCTAAAACATCTGAGTTGTCTTTTAACAAATGACAGCTTTCATCAAAATAAACATTCATTTGAATCATGTAGAATCACTTCCTTTTATATATTATAACAAAATTGATTTAATTAGTTAATATCTAATGCTCAATATCATCTTTTTCTGTGATTTTTCAGTGAAAATGTCTCTATAATTTTTTTGAATTTTCAATGAAAAATCACAGGGAGTATGGTAAATTTCTATTATTTATTGTATAATTTTATTATATTCAAAACTTGATAAACGGAGGAAATAAAATGAAGTATTTATTAGCAACAACAAATAAAGCAAAAATTAGATATTATGGAACTAAATTGAGGGAACATGGTATTGAAATAGTAACACTTAAAGATTTAAATATTGAATGTGATGTTGATGAAACGGGCAAAAATCCAATAGAAAATGCGATTATTAAAGCAAGTGCATACCATAAAATAAGTGGAATGCCAACAATAGCATTAGATGAGGGATTATTTTTAGAAAGTGTTCCTGATAATATCCAACCAGGTACTCACGTTAGAAGAGTTAATGGTAAAAGATTAAATGATATAGAAATGATTAAATATTATATTGATTTAGTAAATAAATACGGAGAAAATGGAACACTAAAAGGATATTTTTTAAAAGGCGTCGCAATCGTTAATCAAAATAATACATATACATTTGAATATAAAGCTAATCGTTGTTTTACAAATAAACAAAGTAAAATTATTGATGAAGGATATCCTCTTGCTTCAATTCAAATTATTTCATCATTAAATAAATTTAAATCGGAATTAACTGAAGAGGAAGAAAAAAGTACTATGGATGTTGAACAAAAAGATATTTTTGAATTTATATTAAATACTATTTCAACAATAGAACAAGACCAAACTAAAAAATTAGTAAAATAGGATGGTTTAATGAATTTAAAAGATTTGACAAAGGAATATGATAAACTTCAAAAAAAATATGGTGCTAAAGAATTAGATTCAATTTATAATGGTGGTTGTGATAATAATCCTGATATATGTTTTGTATTTATGAATCCAACAGGAAGGAATATTGCCTCATCAAAGGACTGGGGAGGATTAAAATCCCCTTGGATTGGTACAAAAAACATTTGGGATTTATTCATTGAATTAGATTTATTAGACAAGGAAATATATTCTAATATAAAATCAATGAAAGGTAGCGAGTGGACAGAAGCATTTGCTGATAAAGTTTATGATGATGTAAAAAAACATAAATATTTTATAACTAATCTCGGCAAGTGTACTCAAGTTGATGCTAGAGAATTACCAGATTCTGTTTACAAAGAGTACTTGTATCTTTTAAAACAAGAATTTAATATTGTTAATCCTAAAGTTATAGTTCTATTTGGTAATCAAGTTAGTTCTATTGTATTAGATGAAAAAATATCTGTTTCACAAGTAAGAAAAAAGTGTTTTATAAAAGATATTAATGGCACTAAATATAAATTTTATTCAGTTTATTATCCTGTTGGAAATGGGCGTTTTAACATTGATAAATCCATTGAGGATATTAAATGGATCATTGATAATGAAATCAAAGAAAATACGGAAATGGTACATACATAATTGAAAGACAATGCTTGTATTAAATTGCATTGCCTTTTTCAAATTTTTCTACATTTTTGTAATTTGATTAATTGCGTTTTTAATATTAAAAATTTGTTCATTTAAAAAATCTACAAATCATAATAGCAAAGTCAATTCTTAATTATTTTTTATATAGTAATCTAATTCTATCACGATTATTAAGAAATTCACTTTCTAATTCTTTTAGGGTAACAGATAATTTCTGAATACCATGATATTCGGCAATAGTTCTATCAGCTAAATCAATAAAAACAATTGTTTTATCTCTATCAACTATATCTAAAACTAATTGATTTTTAATTTATTTGTTGTAATTTAATAAATTAGCTAAGACGCGAGTTCAAATAATAAAAAAAACTAGGTATGCCTAGTCTAAATTTACATATGGAGCGGGTGTCGTAGTTATCTACAACTCTTTTCCAATAACGAAAGAGTACATATAATCTTCCGTTGCTAGTAATAATATACCACGTTTTAAGTGTTTATGGAATAGATTTTTGTTAATTTTACAATCCTTCGCACAAATTGTAATTTGTAACGATTCTATTTAATAGAAAAATAATTTTTTGTTTTATCTAACTGAACATTTTTCAACATAGCCATTTCCCGAATTTTACAGTTATACATAGGGAAAAAGCCCTTAAAACCTAGACAAAATCTAGGTTTTTTTATGTCAAATTTTTTTATTTTTTATGTTGTGTTATGTTGTGTAATATGGTATAATTGATGTGTAAGGTCGTGATAGTATGTCAGTTTTCTTAAAAAAAGCCAAGTTTAAAAATGGTAGAACATACCTTTCTATTGTAGATGGATTTAGATCTGGCGATAAAATTAAACAAAAAGTTATTAAAAAATTAGGTTATCTTGATGAATTAGAAAAAGAATATAAGAATCCAATAGAACATTTTCAAAAAGAAGTAGATGAAATGAGAAATGATGAAAACTATCTAGTTCCATCTAATTTAGATAAAGATGAATTATTAACTAATGATACTAAACTATATAATATAGGATACTTATTTATAAAACTTATATATCAAGAACTAGGAATAGATAAATTCCTTAAAGATAAGAATTCATTATATAACTTTAATTATGATTTGAATAAAATATTTTCTTTATTAGTTTTTTCTAGGATTTTATATCCTGGCTCAAAAAAAGATACATTTGATAATAGAGATAGATTTTTCGAGCCATATAATAATTTTGAACTTAAAGATGTATATCGTTCTTTAGATTACTTTAATTCTTTTAAAGAGGATATAGAAGTTCTATTATGGAATAATACAAAAAAACAATATAAGAGAGATACTTCAAGAACATACTATGACTGCACTAACTATTATTTTGAAATAAATTATAATGATACTGACTTGTGTGATGAGTTTGGTGAAGTAATTGAAAAAGGATATAGAAAAAGAGGTCCAGAAAAAAATCATAGACCTGATCCGATTATTGAACTTGGTTTACTAATGGATGCAAATGATATTCCTTTATCTTATGATTTGTTTCCTGGAAATGAATCAGAGAAATTATCGCTTCGTCCTATTGTTAAAAGAACAAAGGCTAAATTCAATTTAGGAAGAACTATTGTGGTTGCTGATAGAGGTTTAAATACATCTGACAACATCTTTTATATAAATGGTAAAAATATATATGAACACGCTGATGGTTATATATATGGACAATCAGTAAGAGGTGCAAGTGCAGAATTCAAAGAATGGGTATTAGACCAAAGTGGTTATAGAAGTGATCCAATGTTTGATGATGATGGGCAACCTATTATGTATAGAAAAATGATATTAGATAAAGAAGGAAATTGTATAGGATATGAAAAACAACAATCCCATTTCAAACATAAATCAAGAATATATCCAAAAGAAATAGAAATTAAAAGAGATGGTGTTAGAAATACCAAAGTTAGAGTTGACCAAAAACAAATGGTTTACTACTCTCAAAAATATGCTGATAAGCAAAGAAAAGATAGAAATCAAATGATTGAAAGAGCAAAAGATTTAATAGCTCATCCAAGAAAGTATAATCGTGTTACTGCAGCAGGTGCTGCAAGTTATGTTAATAATATAAAATTTTATAAAAGCACAGGCGAAATTGCTGATGGTTATGAATTATCTCTTAAATTAGATAAAATTGAAGAAGAAGAAAAATATGATGGCTATTATTCTATTGTTACAAGTGAAATTGGAATGGACGATATAGAATTAAGAAAAAAATACAGAGGATTATCTAAAATTGAAGATACATTTAAAATAACAAAAACAGAACTAGAAACTAGACCTGTTTATGTATGGACTAAAGACCATATTGAATCACATTTCTTAACTTGCTTCGTTGCTTTAGTAATATTAAGGTTATTAGAAAAAAGAACTAATTGTGAGATACCTATTGGAAAAATGATAGATAGTATGAAGAACTTTAGTTGTATAAATGAATTTAGTAATATTTATATGTTTGCAAATAAAGATGAAAACATTGATAAATTATCAGAAGCATTTAATGTAAGATTTGCAAAAAAAAGATTACCTAGAGAAAAAATTAAAAAAATTTTAAAATATTAAAAAAATGGAAAATTACACAACATACAAAAAATGAGTAAACCCTTATAAAATAACGGTTTGCTCATTTTTAGTGTCAAAGTCAAGATAATATACCACGTTTTAAGTGTTTATGGAATAGATTTTTGTTAATTTTACAATCCTTCGCACAAATTGTAATTTGTAACGATTCTATTTAATAGAAAAATAATTTTTTGTTTTATCTAACTGAACATTTTTCAACATAGCCATTTCTTCAATAGTTACAAATGCATAGCCTTCGCTTTGTAATCTTTCCATAGCTAATAATGCTCCATCAACAGACGTTTCATATAAATCATGCAATAATATTATTGCCCCATCATGGGCATTTTCAACTATATAATTTGCTATTCTATTTGCATCTTTATATTTCCAATCTTCTGTATCAAGATCCCACAAAATAGTATACATATTAGATATTTCTCTTATATTTGCGTTGATATTTCCATAAGGTGGTCTTAAATATAAAGTATCACTATTAGTTATATTTTTTATAGAATCATTTGTCTTTTTAATTTCATTAGTTATAGAATAATTATCTAATTTCAAAAGATTGGAATGACTATATGTATGACTTCCTATTAAATTTCCCATATCGTATGCTCTTTTTAATGTGTCTTTGTAATCATTTACTCGACTTCCTAATACAAAAAATGTTACTCTAGCATTATACTTATCTAAATTATCTAATAATTTATTTGTTCCTATATAACTTGGTCCATCATCAAAAGTAAATGCAATTAGTTTTTTATTACTAAACTCCTTAATATTTCTATTATGATTTATTTCATTATTATCCTTTTTGCTATATTTTAAATAATCATCCTTTATTATACCATTTAGCTCATTATAAGGAATTAATATTTTAACTTCACCTGCTGCATGATATGCTACTTGTAATGGTGGAAAAACGATTTCTAAACCATCATCTATAAAATTGAAATATTCAAAATTATTTGAGTCACTTTCCAATCCACTTTTAACCATATTTTCATCAAAGCCAAAATCGTTATCATTACTGTACTTCATAACATAGTAATATGAAAGACTTGATAATTGTTCTAAAGATTTATCGTTCGCTAAAAAGTCTGTAATTGATACCATCTTTTCTTCATTTTTATTATAATAATACGATTTATCATCTCTTATATAATGTGCACCACCAGTATATTTGTAAACTATTAAATGCAATCCTAAAACATCTTCATTTTCACTTATTTTGTAATCTGTTATAAACTCATATTTGCCTGAATTCATATTTTTTAAATCACTTATATCATTTTTGAACTCTTCTTCTTTATTTTGTAGATATTCGTTTGCATAAGCTAATAAATTTTTATTATTTACTTTAGGATAATTTATTTCAACTAAATAATTATCAGTTTCTTCCTTATAATTATCTATTATTCCTTTTTCGGATAAATTGCGATTAGAGCTATTAAGGCTTAAAACACTAATCCCTATCATTAAAACTATTGTAAAAGCGAAAAACCTTTTTCCGAATTTTGTTAATCTTCTTTTATGAGTTTTTTTATATTCCATACTTCAACACCTCTATACTACATTAAATATTATATCATAAATACAGTTACAATTTTCTTTCTCTCTAATTATGTATATAAAGCTCAGTCATAAATATGATCTGCTCATTAAATTGTAATTTGTATTACTCCCATTCAAAGGATTCTTTACCTGCACCTAATTCAAAATGATATTTAATCAGACCTTTATTTGCTCCTGTAAATATTCCATTATCTATTTCTATTTTTACTTTATTACCCTTGCCAACGATTCTATAATCTTGTTTATTAAGAGCTGTCGGAGCAAGTAATGATGCTAGGATTCCGTTTTTAAACCACTCAGGCATAGTTCCATCATAACTTGATACTTCTTCTAAAGTTTTGGATTTATGTGCTACACCATTATTTATTCCATATCCAATTGCTACTATTCCAATTACTTTTTTATTTGGAACATATTTTGATACTCCACGATTAAAAGTGCCACCAACATACCAAGTGTTTAATCCTAGTGTTTGTGCATATAACATTATATCAGCACTTGAATATCCTAGTTTTTCTGCTAAATCATCAGTATCGTTTCCTGCTAAAATAATATAATTTTTAACACCCTTTGCTAGTAATAATTTAATAATACTATTTACTGCTTTATCATTATCAAGCATCAATTTGATTGATAAATCATATTTTTTATTATTTTCTTCTATTCTTTCATTTAATTTTGATACCAAATCCTCTGGTATTTTCTTATCAACATATTTTCTTACCATATGTCTTTCTTTCATAGCTTCTTTAATAGTCATTGAACCACTCCTTTACAAATTACTATTTATCTGTTAGTTCTATTATATCATACACATAAAAAAATCTCTATGTTTCAAGAGATTTTATTATCAATCTGGAGCAAGTGAGGGTAGTCGAAACCCCGTCTTTTCCTTGGCAAGGAAATATTCTAGCCGTTGAACCACACCTGCATTAAATAGTGATATATCAAATATACACTATTTTTTTTATTTTGTAAATACCCTTACTCACTAATTGTATCAAATTGTGAATTATATAAGTCAGCATAAAAGCCATTCTTTTTAAGTAATACATCATGTGAGCCTTGTTCAATTATATTACCATCTTTCATAACTAAAATTAAATCAGCATTTTTAATTGTAGATAATCTATGGGCTATTATAAATGAGGTTTTACCTTTTGTTAACTTATCCATTGCTTTTTGAACTAATTCCTCAGTTCTAGTATCTACATTAGATGTAGCCTCATCAAGTATTAAAAATGGTGCATTTTCAATCATACCACGTGCGATTGTAAGTAATTGCTTTTGTCCACCACTAACACTATCGTTATCACCTATTTTAGCATCCAATACACCTGGTAAAGTTTTAATAAAATGATCTACCCCTACAGTTTTACAAGCTTGCATAATTTCTTCATCCGTAACATCTTTTTTATTAAATTTTAAATTATCGCGTATTGTTCCTTCAAACACCCATGTATCTTGAAGTACCATAACAAATAGGTCATGAATATTTTCTCTTGTTAATTCCTTAGTTGATACCCCATCAATCAATATATCACCAGAATTTATTTCATAAAACTTCATAAGTAAATTTACCATAGTTGTTTTTCCTGCACCAGTAGGTCCTACTATAGCAATTTTTTCTCCAGGTTTTACTTTAACACTAAAGTCTTTAATTATAGTTCTAGTATCATCATAACCAAATTTAACATTTTTAAATTCTATTTCACCCTTAACTTTTTCCTTATCAAGTTTTTTAGTAAATTCACTCTCATCAGACATCTCAGTTTCATCTAAGAAATCAAATACCCTTTCTGATGCAGCTGCTGTTGATTGAAGTGAAGTCATAGATTGGGCTATTTGTGAAAGTGGATTTGTAAATAGTCTAACATATATCATAAATGCTACTATAACACCAAATGATATAACGTTATTTGCTGTAAGTAATGCTCCTACTACACATACTGCAACATAACCGAAATTTCCAACAAACATCATAATTGGTTGCATAATTCCAGATAAAAATTGACTTTTTCTATTACACTCATATAATTTTTCATTTAAATTATTAAATTCAATATTCGCTTGCTTTTCTCCATTATATGCTTTAACTACGTTATGCCCTGAATATATTTCTTCTATATATCCATTTAAATTTCCTAACTCCTCTTGTCTCTTAATAAAGTATTTTTGTGATTTACCAAGAATTACGCCCATTAAACTAAAGCCTATTAAACTAGATATGATTGCAGTTATCGCCATAATCCAATTAGTTATAAACATCATAATTATTGAACCTATAAATAATGTTAAACTTGTAACGAGCGTTGCTAAACTTTGATTCATATTTTGCGCGATTGTATCTACATCATTTGTAACACGTGATAAAACATCTCCAGTTTCATGTGTATCAAAATATTTAAGTGGTAATTTATTTATTTTTACACTAATATTTGTTCTTAGTTTTCTTGCAAAGTTATTAGCAATTATTGTCATTAAAATAGATTCAACATAGTTAAACAAAGCACTAATAAGATATAAAATTGTAAGTATTAGTGCGATTGATTTTACTTTTGCCATATTTATGGAAGGTTCAACTATTTTTTTAATAGATTCTGGAAGTTCATCTAATTTTGTAAATAATTTATCAGTATCTATCTCATCAGTATTTTCTGCCATTTTTAATAATTCACTAAACTCATATTTATCATTATCACTAATATTACTATCTTTCATAATATCATTTACTATATCTTCTGTTATATTAGGACTAAGTCCCATTGTTATTGTATTGGTTAAATCAGATAATTTATTTGGAGCAACTAGCGCTAGAATAGCACTTGTCATAGCAAGTATTAAAGATATTACTAATAAATAACGCCACTTATTTAAACTATTGAATAGTCTTTTTATAGATCCTTTAAAATCTTTTGATTTTTCTGGCATTCCTCCTCTTCTCATTGGTTTAGGCATTTTCTAATTCCTCCTTTGATAATTGTGATAAGGCTATTTCTTTATAAACTTCACAATTTTTTAAAAGTTCCTTATGTGTACCAATACCTACACATTCTCCCTTATCAAGCACAACGATTTTATCCGCAGAGATAATTGTACCTATTCTTTGCGCAACTATCATGCTTGTTGCATCTTTTGTATATTTTTTTAAACTTTTTCTAAGTGTTGAATCTGTTTTATAATCAAGGGCTGAAAATGAATCATCAAATATATATATTTCTGGGTTTCTTGCTATAGCCCTTGCAATTGCAAGTCTTTGTTTTTGTCCACCTGAAACGTTAGTCCCACCACGAGATATATGCGCGTCATATGTATCTTCCATTTTAGTTACAAAGTCTGTTCCTTGTGCGATATCTATAGCTTCTTTAATTTTTTTCAGACTCGGTTTTTCTTTTCCATTATCTCCATAACCTACATTAGATTTTACGGTACCTGTAAACATAACAGCCTTTTGAGGTACATAACCTATTTTATTATGTAGTGATTCATTTTTATAATCACGTACATTTATTCCGTCAACAAGTATTTCTCCATCTGTTGCATCATAGAATCTAGGCACTAAGTTAATTAGTGTACTTTTTCCACTACCAGTTGAACCTATAAATGCAATAGTTTCTCCTTTATTTACTTTAAATGAAATATTTTTAAGTAAGTATTCATCTGCATCTGGATATTTAAATGATACATTTTTAAATTCTACTGTTCCTATCTCTTTAGTATCACCATCCATAGTTCCATCTTTAATGGCGATATCACTATCTAATACTTCGTTAATACGACGTGCGGAAACCTGCGCTCTTGGTAGTATCATAAATATCATAGCTAACATTAAGAAAGCAGCTATTACTTGCATACCATAACTTGAAAAAACTACCATGTTACTAAATAAAGTAATTTTGTCAAACATTCCTGCTTTATTTATAAGTGTAGCCCCTATAAAATATATTCCAAGTGTTAAAAAGTGCATAACTAAATTCATAATAGGATTTAATATTGAAAAACACTTTTGATTAAATAATTGCATATTTGTTAAATTATTATTAACATCTTCAAATCTATCTTGTTCAAATTTTTCTGCATTAAAAGCTCTTATTACTCTAATACCAGTTAAGTTTTCTCTTGTAACACTATTTACTTTATCTATTAATTTTTGAACTTTTTCAAATCTTGGGAAAACTATTATAAGAAGAGTCCCTACTGTAAGTAATAATATTACTACTCCAGCACCAGTAAGAAGACTCCATTCAACACTTTTATTAAGTATTTTACTTACAGCCCAAAAGGCCATAATAGGAGCCTTTATAAGCATTTGTAGTCCCATAGCAATAAACATTTCAAGTTGAGTAACATCATTTGTGGTACGTGTTATTAAACTACTTGTTTCAAATTTTTTAATTTCTTCCATACCAAATTTACTAACTTTTTTAAATATTTTGTTTCTTAAATTTAAAGAAAAGTTTGCAGATAAATTTGAAGTTAAGTATCCAACTATAACAGCTGAAATTAAACTTCCTAAGGCACATAAAAGCATATATCCACCTTGTTTTAAAATCTCTATCATCATACTATTGTCAGTTTGTATAAGCCTTGTTATATTACTCATATAATCTGGCAATTTTAAATCTAACCAGACTTGAAAGACTATTAAACCAAAGCTTATTATTATCATTAGCCAATCTTTCTTAGTAAAATTTTTAAACATTTTTAACATTTTATCACCTCTATTAATATATTCTTTAGCCCAAATTATTCTATTTGTTTTTAAGAACTTTTGGAATTTTTTTTACAAAACTATATACCATGGTATATTTATTATTAAATTTTGTCAATAAATTTCACAAAAAAAACATAAAGAATATATGTTTAATACTTATTTGTACTTTTCAATTTTAATTTAAGTTTTTTTCAAAATCTAAACTAATTCTTTCATTAATTTTTCCACCTAAAAAAACCTTTTAAAAATCCATTCTCAATACCTTTTTTATTTATCATGTCCATATCATGTTTTCCTTATATAAATCCATAAATACTTGCAATTTTCGTTTATTGGAGTAAGTAGTTAAGCTATTTCAAACTTTTTTCGCTAAATCAAGGAACCAATAAACTGGTGCTAGTATAGATATATA
>DLOU01000048.1:0-61163 GCA_002477275.1 Caryophanales bacterium UBA7476 | reverse complement strand
TATATATCTATACTAGCACCACATTAGTATATAGTTTAGAAAAACCTTCATTTAAAGATTCAATTAATTCATCTTCATTTGGTGTTTTTTCTTCTTCAATTTTGAATTTGATTATTTTCATGATTATTTCTTTTTTCATAGTATCTCCTTCTTTTTATTTGTATTATATTATAAAGTATGGTATAATTCAAATATATATTTCTTATGTGTTATATAAGTAATACTTATATTAGAGGAGGAAAACATGAATATTAATTTTGAATTATATAAAGTATTTTATGAGGTTGCAAATCAAAAAAGTATTTCAAAAGGCGCAGAAAAATTAATGATTAGTCAGCCTGCTGTTACTCAGTCTATTAAAACTTTAGAAAATGAACTAGGTGGCACCTTATTTATTAGAACTCCAAAAGGGGTTATTTTAACAAATGAAGGAAAAGAATTATTTGAATTTATTAAAGAAGGTATGAATTATTTTATTAATGGAACTAACAAATTTACATCATTAAAAAATTTAGATGAAGGTGTCATAAATATTGGGTCTACAACAACTATTTCAGAATATTATTTAATGCCATATTTAAAAGAATTTCATAGTAAGTATCCAAATATAGTTATTAATATTACTAATAATTTAACTGAATCTTTAGTTAGAGATTTGAGAAATGGAACATTAGATATTATAATAACGGCTGTTCCAGATTATAGTATAAATGATATAAATTATAAAGTTATAACAAATTTAAATGATATTTTTGTGGGTGGTAAAAAATATAAAAATAAAGTTTGTAATAATATTGAAACTTTGTTAAATGAAGATATATTACTGCAAAAAGTTCCATCAATTACAAGAATTAATTTTAACACTTTTTTAAAGGATAATAATCTAACATGTAATCCAAAAATGGAAGTTGCAAGTCATGGTTTATTAGTAAAACTCGCTGAAAATGACTTTGGAATTGCACTTTTGACACAAGAATTTATAGAAGATAGGTTAAATAAATCTTTATTTGAAATAAAAACGAACATAAAAATACCAAAAAGAAAACTTGGATACGCTATTAAAAGCAATTTTATACCAAGTTTTACAGTATCTAAATTTATTAATATTTTAAATAAAAGAATTAATATATAGCTATTAAAAATTCAGTTATATTATCGTGGTAATACTCCAGTTCTGGTAATTCTTTTAAATTATATTTACAAGACGGTAAAAATTCTTTATAAAATTTATGTGACATATCTTGTATTTCATCTGATTTTTGTGAATTAATTACAAATTTTAACCATTTACTTTGTGGTATTTTAATATGTTCAAATTCTTTAATAACTTTGTCATATAGGCAATAATATTTTTGACTCTCCTCTCTAATTACATCATATGTAATCATTCCATACTTAACTTCTCCATATTTATCCCTATATTTATTTTCTATTTTTTTAAAAAATATTGGAGCCTTTTCACCTATTGTTTTATTGTTAACAGAAATACTTATTCCGTATAAATCCATATTATCTAAAGTTATTATTTCATAATCAAGTTCAGTTGTAATAGTAATTTCTTCATTAAATATTATTCTAGGAAAATTTTTAAGTTTTGTTTTTTTATTTACTAAACTGGGTTTAATACCGTGAAATTTTTCAAAGGTACGAGAAAATGATGTAGGACTATCATATTGATATTTAAGTGCTATATCTATTATTTTAAAATTTCCTTCATATAAATCATATCCAGCGTTAGATAATCTTCTTTTTCTAATATATTCAGAAAGTGTTATACCCGCAATCATAGTAAATAATTTCTGCATGGTATAAGAGTTCACACCCAAAAATTTTGCTAAAACATTATAATCTATTTTTTCTTCTAAATTATCATCTATATATTTAGTTATTTCATTTAAACTTTTATAAATATTCAAGAAAACCACCTATATATTATTTTAACACATAATTTGACAATGTGGGTATTTATCACATATTTTTTTTACTCACTAAATAATCTATTATTAAATTTTCATTTATTGTGATATAATTAGTAAAACAAAGGAGTTGTTTATGGAAGAAATTATTAAAATAGAAAATTTATGTAAATCATTTGGAAATGTTAAGGCTGTTAATAAATTAAGCCTAAAGGTAAAAAATGGAGAATTGTTTGCATTTTTAGGAATTAATGGAGCTGGTAAAAGTACAACAATTTCAATGATATGTGGAAATTTAAAAATAGATTCTGGTAAAATATTTGTATGTGGTAAGGATGTTTCAAAAGATTCTGAATATATTAAAAATCAAATTGGGGTTGTGTTCCAAGAATCAGTCTTAGATAAATCCTTATCAGTTTATGACAATATAAAGTTTAGAGCTGGATTATATGGGATTACTCTAGACAAATTTGATAAAAGGTATAATAAATTGGAGCAGTTATTTGATTTAAAAGAGATAAAGAATAAACCAATATCTAAATTATCTGGTGGTCAAAAAAGAAGAGTTGATATTGCTAGATCAATTATTCATAATCCACAAATATTAATATTGGATGAACCAACAACGGGTTTAGATCCTGGAACAAGAAAAAAAATATGGAATATAATTAAAAATTTAAGAAAAGATTATAAAATGACTGTATTTTTAACAACTCATTATATGGAAGAAGCTAGTGATGCTGATTACATTACTATTTTAGATAAAGGAAAAATAATCGCTGAAGGCACATCATTAGAACTTAAAAATAAATACGCTTCAGATACAATTATTATTTATAATATAACAGAAGAAGAAATAAAAAAGTTAAATTTACCATATAAGAAAATTAGAGATGCTTATAAAATAGAAATTGATAATACCAAACAAGCAACTAATTTAATAATAAAAAATAAAAATATATTTAAAGACTATGAAATAATTAAGGGACGAATGGATGATGTTTTTCTTTCTGCTACTGGATATGAATTGGAGGTAAAATAATGAGTAAATTTTTAAGTTTAACAAAGAGAAATATTAAATTATACTTTAGTGATAAAGCAATGTTTTTTACTTCATTAATTACTCCAGCAATTTTATTAGTTTTATATGCTTCTTTTTTGGGAGGTATATTTAAAGATACTTTTACATCAACAATACCAGAAGGGATAAATGTATCAAATAAAATAATTAATGCACTAGTAAGTGGTCAAATATTATCCTCACTTTTAGCAGTTAGTTGTATAACAGTTGCATTTACCTCAAATTTGTTAATGGTTTCAGATAAGGTTTCTGGGGCGGCTAAGGATATTAATGTATCTCCTATAAATAAGGGTATTGTTAGTTTATCTTACTTTACTGCTTCATTTATTTCAACTATTATTGTCAATATTGTAGCTTTATTTTTATGCTTAATTTATACTTATACGCAAGGTTGGTTTTATACAATAAGTGATATATTGTTATTACTAATTGATATAATTATATTAACATTATTTGGGTGTGCTTTATCATCTATAGTTAATTTTAATCTTAAATCACAAGGTCAAGTTTCTGCAGTTGGTACTATAGTAAGTGCTGGATATGGATTTATATGTGGAGCATATATGCCAATTTCTTCTTTTGGGATTGGACTTCAAAGAGTATTATTATTTTTGCCAGGTACGTATGGAACATCATTAATTAAAAATCATGCTTTAAGCGCTGCATTAAATAAACTTTCAAGTTACAATGTTCCTCCTGAATCAATTAAGGGAATTAAGGATGGGATAGATTGTAATTTATCATTTTTTGGAAATAATGTTTCACAGACAAATATGTATTTAATTATGATTATATCTATTGTAGTTTTGTTAGCAATTTATATTTTGCAAAATAAATTAAAGAAAAATAAATAATTATATACATCAATAAAACAATTAAATCAAACAAAAATGTTTGATTTTTTTGATAAATATTTTATATTTTTTTACGAGTTCGGCTTTAAATTCTTTTTATTTCTTTATATTTTTAATTTTCTTTCTAGTACTTTTGAAAGAGTGCTTCCATCACTATAATACGCCATACAATAAAAATCAACTACCCCTTCATAATTCAATCTTTCATAAATTTTCTTGTTTTCTTCTTGAAATTCATCATTTTGATTAGGCTGAACTACAAAAATTGACTTTCCACCATTATCATGCACAAATTTCATTGCTGGTGCGTCACTATATCCATCACCTATATAATATACATTATTACAGTCTTTTTCTTCCCTATTATGTCTCTTTAATATATCACAGATTGCTAATATTTTTTTATCATCTGTCATTATTTCATCTATACTAGATACTTCCCCATTCTTATTAATGTTTACAGAAGTACCATAGACTCCACAAAAATTTACGGCTATTTTAAGATTTTGTAAAAATTCTTTTAAACCACCTGAAACAATATAATTTTTGGTATCTGTTTTAGATAAAAATTCTTTTAGACCTAAGCTATATTGGATATATTTTTCTCCTTCCATAAGTTCGTCTTGAGTAATTGTTTTATTACTACTAATTAGTAAATCATTAAAGAATCCAAAAAATGTTTCAACTTTGTTTCCACTATGCGTATTTCTATAATGGGAAAGTGCAGTTTCTAATTCATTATTTCTTCTTTCACCACTATATCCAAATTTTTTAACCCATACCCAAAACTTGGGCCAAGTTTCTGTAGTTAATGTTCCATCAAAATCAAAAATATTAATTATGTCTTTATTATTTGAATTCATAAATATCCTCCTTTATATAGTTGTAATTTTGATATGTTAAATTTCAGGTAATATTGATAAACTTATCAATAAACGGTTATATTTTACAAACCTATTCCTTTTTAGAATATTTATATTATATATGAATTACTGTTAAAATTCAATAACAATATATTAAAATTTTATTATTGTATAATATAATTAAGGTGAGATAAATGGAAAAAACAAAAATAATGATAGAAAAAGTAAAGACACAGGTAAGTGAATTATTAAGTGAAGATAATTCTGGTCATGGAATGGAACACATAAATAGGGTTTTGGAGTTATCCTTAAAATTTGCTGAAAAAGAAAATGGAAATAAGGATATTGTTTCTTTAATTGCATTACTTCATGATGTAGATGATTATAAATTATTTGGAATAGATAGTGCTGAAAATTTAACGAATGCTAAAAAGATTATGAATGATTGTAATGTAGATAAAAATATACAAGATCAAGTATGTCTTGCTCTTAATAATATTGGTTATAGTAAAAGATTAAAAGGTTGCTGTCCAACAACTCTTGAAGGTAAAATAGTATCTGATGCTGATATGTGCGATGCACTCGGTGCTAATGAGATTTTGAGAGTTTATACTTATAGTATGAAAAATGGAAGACCTTTTTTCAACAAGGATATATTTCCAATTAAAGATATGACTGCAGAAAAATATACAAAAAGGTGCGCTGATAGCAGTGTATGCCATATATTTGAAAAAATATTAAAATTGAAAGATTTAATGTTAACAGAGGCAGGAAAAGAGGAATCAAAGAATAGACATTAAATCATTGTAGATTTTTTATATCACTTATTTGATGAGGAAAATGCTAGTGAATGGACAGACTATTTAAATGATTATTTAAATAGTTAAAATAAATAAAATGCCATTAATCATGGTAAATACTTTCTGCATCATATAAGTATTCACTACTAAAAAATTTGATAAATCTTCATAATTTATTTTTTATCCTAAGTTATCATCTATTTATTTTATTATATTCTTTCAAATAATTAATAATTATATCTTCTTGAGATAAACTAGGAGTAACAATGTTAGCGGCAATGTAATAGAAAATGTGGTTTCTATCAAATCAAAATTTGGTTTTTTGCTGTATTGTTCATAACTATCCACAATTCTTCCAATACTTGTTCCAAATGATTCAACATATCCAAGTCTATAAAAAATATTATCAACACTTTCGTTCATTTTTCGTTCAGCATAAATTTTAAAGTAATAAACTGGCTGAGACGAGAGTCCAAAAATGCATATAAAAACTAAGTATTTCGACTTAGTTAAATACATATATATAGCAAGTGCCGTAGATATCTACAAATCTCTTCACTCATTAATGATTTGCTATATAAGATATCAATCTATTTTTATTTTAACACGTAAAATAAATTTTTACCAATGCCCTTTTGCTCAATTACATTTTCTGATATTTCAATTGTAGACTTATTTTTTTCATCAATATATTCTTTCATATTTTATATCAAATTTGATTTTTCGATTACTTTTCGATTACTTTTGATAATTTATTGAAAAGGTTCATTATAGTAATATTACTATCTGATTATAAAAATTTATAAATTAAAAATTGAACAAAAAGTTAAACTAAAATTCAATATGGAACAGGCGCATCATGTATCTATAACTTTTTTCTAATAATGAAGAATACATATTATCTCTCGTTAGAATATATGAATAGATTTTGTTTATTTTTTATCTTTGATACCTAACTATCTTGACTTTTAAATGGATGTTTTAATTTATCTTTAATACCAGTTCCAATTATAGACATTGCTGATTCATATATTTTTTCTGCTTGTTCATTATCCATTTGTAACTTAAGTATTATATCATTAATAATTTTTTCTTTGTTACCTTTTCCGAGTAAAAAGTGGTCTTCTAATATGCTATTGATAATAGTACACTTATTATTATCTAAACCTGTAACATTCTCTAATTTCTTAATAAATTTTTCTTTATTCATTCTTCTTTCCCCTTAATCTTTGATAAGTGAATATACTGAAATCCTTTTTATTTTATGCGCTAATATTGTTGCAATAATAATTGTTGCAAGTATTAGTAAAATCACTAAACCTATAAATATTATAAATGGATATTCAAAGCTTACTTTATATGCCCCTACTGACATAAATATTTTGTTATAAACATTACTCATAAAAAACTTACTAACTATAAGGCCTAACATTGATCCTATAATTGTACTAGGTAAAAAGCCACCTACTAGTTGTTTAACTAACGCTTTATTTTCATAACCTATTGCTTTAAATATTCCAAGTTCTTGTTTTCTTTTCATAATAATTCCTAAAATTACAATATATAAAATTAGGTAAATAAGTAATAAGGTAATTACAATAATTATAATACAAACGATACTTACAAGAGAAACATACATTGTTGTAGCAGATTCCATTGATTCAGCGTAATTCATTGTAGAAATAATATCATTACCATATTCATTTTTAGCTTGATTTATAAATTCTTCTGATCTTTGTTCATTATCTAAATAAATATACATTGTAGTAGGTAAATATGAATTATCTAGTATTTTATATCCATCTAAAGTCATTTCTATTACCTCTCCAGAATAATTAACAGATTGAATAAAGCCTACAACTTTATACTTATTTTCCTTTCCATTTTTACTTAATGTAATATAATCTCCAATATTTATATTATAAGTTTCTTCTAGTTTACTCCCTATTGCTACTTCATTACTATTTACTGGATTTTTTCCTTTATAACATAAGTCATTAGATAAATCTTTGAAATTTTCTGCCACAAAAGTTTTATAAGAGTTAGTTTTATAATTTAAAGTAACATTTTCATCATAATATATAACACTTTTAACATTTTCTTGTGTTTCAAATTTCTTTCTTAAATCAAGATTAGATGAAATAACTACTGACGGATGTTCTTCTACCAAGGTATTTATAAAGTTAATAGGATTCATATTTACATTAAAAACAAGTATACCTATAAATGATGATATTATAGTTATTAAAAATAACATAATTCCAAGTAATATATTTTGTTTTTTAGCATTTATAAAATTTTTTAACATCAAGATAAAGTGAATATTTCCTTTTATTTTTTCTATTTCAAAATAATTTTTATTATTTTCTTTAAGAGCTATTCCTCTAATTGCATTGATAGGATTTAATTTTTTTATTTTCAAGGCAGCAACAAGTGTAAATGTAGTTATTAAAATCATATTGATAAGTAACACTAGTATATTTAGTGATAAATCTATTTTAACTTTCCAAATAAAACCTGATTGCATTTCTATCACTTTACTTAAAATTGGCAAAACAAAATATGAAGTAACTATTCCGAGTATTGTAAATAATAATCCACTTATTATATATGGAAATATACAAGACATGATTATTTCTTTACTTGTATATCCTAACGCTTTTAACGCACCCATATTAGAAGTTTCTTCCTCTATCGTTTGTTCTATTTTAAATTTACTTACAAATAAACTTATAATAAGTATTGAACTTGCAAATACCATAAGTATTAAAACTAATATATTTGAAATTGCAAGTCTTTGATTTTTAGATTGCTCTTTATAGTTTTTGCTTAAAACATTGATATTTTTACCACTCAAATATTTAGATATATTATTATAAGATGAATAACTATTTTTTGATTTTACAGAAATAGTGGTGATTACTTTTTCTTTATTGTTTTCGAGTAAATAATTATAAGCGTCACTTTCCAAATATTCCCCTATTACTGATGAAGTATAATTACCATATTGCATTTCATTTACTACACCTTTAATATTAAATGAATAGGCAATGTTATCTATATTAAATTTATATTCATCTTTTATTTTTAATCCTGAATGAATATATGTATAATTTGAAAGGTATATACCATACTTAATGTTATCGGTAGTTTCTTTTATTATTTCTTTTTTATTTATATTAGAAACATTATCTATATTATAAAATATTTGATTTTGTTCCTGGATAGATCCTTCCATATTTACTGGAATGGTAAGCATTATTCCATCTTGTACTTCTACACTTTCAATTCCTTTAATATTTTTTATATCATTAAGTATATTATCTCTAAATTCTACACTAGGTATTGTAAAAAAACTACTTGATGTATTTAATTTATCTGCTTCTTTATCATAGTCTTTACTAACATTAAAATTTATAATAATAGCGCTAGAGAATAATATTGTTGAAAGTAGTATTATTACTACAAGTGAAATAATATCTTTTATATTTTTTTTAAAGAAATATTTAGATAGGATAATTGATTTTTTCATAAGTTACCATCCCATTTCTTTTAAAAACCTATCTAATTTTTCATTTCGTGTATTATCATTTGTTTCATATTTACCAAGTTTAAGTTCTCCAAATATTTTACCATCTTTTAAATATATAATTCTATTTCCTCTTAAAGCACTTTTTTTATCATGGGTAACCATAATAATACTTTGACCATTGTTATTGAGATCAGTTAAAACATCAAGTACAGCATTCGAATTTTCACTATTGAGTGCTCCAGTTGGTTCATCCGCAAATATTATGCTAGGATTATTTATTGCTGCTCTTACGATTCCAGCTCTCTGACATTCTCCACCTGATACTTGATTCATATTCTTTTTATAAGTGATTTCTGGAATATTGACTCTTTCAAATAATTCTTTTGCTTTCTTTACTATTTCTTTTTTATTGTTATTTACAAGTAGTCCAGATGTTAGTACATTATCCATCAAACTCATTTTATCAAGTAAGTATATTTGTTGGAAAACAAAGCCACAATTTTTTCTTCTAAATATTGCTAGTTCATCATTATTCATTTTACAAATATCTTTATCTTTGAATATTATACTACCAGAATTTGCCTTATCCATACCAGACAAAAGATACATTAAAGTAGATTTCCCAGCACCACTTGAACCCATTATAATTGTAAAATCTTCATCATATATATCTAAATCTAAATTATTAATTATTGTTTGTTTAGTATCTCCACTATTAAAACTTTTAACTAAATTTTTAGCACTTATCATAATATTTTTTTTCATTCTAATTCTCCTTTAATTAATTTTTGTATAAATGAAAGCGACCCAGTCTTTGCTCCATAAATATTCTCAAGTGTATCAATAAATACAGAAATTTTTGCTTCATTTATTTCATTATGATTAAACATTTCATTACTTAATATTAAAGTCATTCTAACTCTTTCTTCAATATTATCATCTTTTGTAAATAGTCCTTCTTTTTGTGCATCTCTTACAATAGAAGAAAGTAAAGGAACAGCTACATCAATAATTTTATCGTTGATTTTTTTATGCAAGATAATATTTTCTTTTGTGTGAATTGCATCCTGCATAGACTGTTCTTCAGGTGTCACACGAAGTGCAAGAATAGTATATACTAATTTTTCTTCTAATTTTAAATNNTCGAGAATTTACTACTTGTTTAGCTCTTTTTTCACCTTGATCAATCAT
The DNA here is from genome assembly GCA_002477275.1 of Caryophanales bacterium UBA7476. Lineage (GTDB taxonomy): Bacteria > Bacillota_I > Bacilli_A > RF39 > UBA660 > CAG-417. Next base: position 50,926 of record DLOU01000048.1, on the reverse strand, counting down.
CATATTTATAACTTCTTCTAGCATTTGTTCCTTACTTTCAAAGTGATAATAATAAGTTCCTTTAGCAATTCCTGCTTTAGCAATAATTTCATCCACTGATGTATTTTCATATCCCTTTGTAATAAATAAGTTATATGCTATTTTAATGAGTTCTTTTTTTCTTATTTCCTTTTTCATAATCCACCCTCTTTATTTGAACTGTCAGTCGATTTCTTATTACATTATATGATTAAAATTTAAAAATGTCAACATTTTTTATACTGTTAGTCGAAAATTATTTCAATATTAAAAAAATAAATATTTAACCAATAATAAAAGATGATAAAAAATATTAACCAATTTAATATTAAATAATAATGATAAACTTGCCATTATTGGTGAAGAAGGAAATGGAAAATCAACTTTATTAAAATCCATTTTAGGTATTTGTGAATATGCTGAAATAAGTGGGAATATTAATCCTAAAGGAAATAAAATTGGCTATTTAGAACAATCTTTTAGCAATGACAAATTATATAAAAGTGTTTATGAATTCTTATTTGTAGATGAAGTTGATTATTATAATAAAATTAATAATTTATATAAATATTTAGAATTAATTGGATTAAGCGATGAAATATTAAATCAAAAAATTAATACATTATCAGGTGGAGAAAAAGTTAAAATTAGTATTTTAAAATTGTTATTAAATGAATACGATATTTTATTTTTAGATGAACCTACAAATGATTTAGATATTGAAACATTAGAATGGTTGGAGAAATTTATTAATAATACAAATAAGCCAATTATGTATGTTTCTCATGATGAAACATTACTTGCTAATACAGCAAACATGATTTTACATTTAGAACAAATAAAAAAGAAAACTGAATGTAGACATACATTATTAAGAATTGATTATGATACTTATGTTGAACAAAGGCTTAGAAAAATTATAAAACAAACACAAGTTGCAAGATCTGAAAAAAGAGAATTTAATAAACAACAAGAAAAATTACAAAAACTAATGCAAAAAGTAGAACATCAACAAAATACGATTTCAAGAGCAGATCCACATGGAGCTCAAGTTTTAAAAAAGAAAATGCATTCTTTAAAGTCACAAGAACAAAAATTAGACAATACAGAACTAACTGAAATACCAGATGTTGAAGAAAGTATTAATTTCTTTTTTGAAAATGTTGAGATACCAAAAACAAAGAACATAGTCAATTTAAAAATTGATGAGTTAAAAGTGTCTGATAAAGTATTATCTAAAAATATAAAGTTAGATATAATAGGAAATGTTCATTTATGTATTGTAGGAAAGAATGGTATTGGAAAATCAACTTTAATAAAACTTATTTATAATGAATTAAAAGATAGAAAAGACATTAAAGTTGGTTATATGCCACAAACATATGATGACATTTTAAATAATTATGAATATGTATTAGATTTTATATGTCCAAACGGTAATAAAGATGAAATAACTAAAGCGAGAATGTTTTTAGGAAATATGAAATTTACTAGAGAAGAAATGATTAGTAAAATTAAAAATTTAAGTAATGGAACAAAAGCAAAATTATTTCTTATTAAACTAGTATTAAATAAATGTGATGTTTTAATACTTGATGAGCCTACTAGAAATGTAAGCCCATTATCAAATCCAGTTATAAGGGAAGTTTTAAGTAAATTTAATGGAACTATTATTAGTGTATCGCACGACAGAAAATATATTAATGAGGTAATAGATAATCTTTATATTTTAACATCAAAAGGATTAATAAAAGAAAAATAGATTGGAGTGAGTTTATGGGAAAAGTAATATTGGTATGTGGAAAAATTTGTAGTGGTAAAAGTTATTATTCAAAAAAGATTAAAGAATCATTAAATGCAGTTATAATCTCTCCAGATGAAGCAACTTATGAACTTATTAATAATGAACAAGGAGAATTCTATAATGTTTTTTCGGAAAAATTAAATAAATATTTAACTAAGAAGGTTGGAGAAATTGCCAAAGCAGGAGCTAATGTAATTTTTGAGAGAGGTCTTTGGTCAAATAAAGATAGAAAAGAAATTAAAGAATATTATAAAAATAATGGAATAGATTGTGAAATTCATTATGTATATGTTGATGATGAAACTTGGAAACAAAACATTGAAGAAAGAAATCAAAGAGTATTAAGTGGTAATGGTGGATCTGACTTTTATTTGGATGAAGGATTAATGAATAAATTAGAATCTAAATGGGAAGAACCTATGGAAAATGAATATGATGTAATTTACAAAGTTAATAGAAACGATTAAAGACGATTTATATTTCAAAATCGTCTTTTTCTATGTCTTCATTTCCTTTAACTTTTTCTATATCTGATTCATCAAAAATATCTTCGTTATATAAATCTTCGATTAAATCATCATATTCATTAGAACTGAAAAATTTATCTTTAAAGAATTTTAATAATTTATTCCATAAGTTTTTAAAGAAATTAACAAGTTCTTCAAGTTTATCAACTTTTTCTTCTAGCTCATCAATATAATCTTCCTTTTGATAAAGTTGATTTTTTAAATTATCTATTTCCTTATTTCTATTTTTAACTTGTTCATATAAAATATCTATTTCATTTGAGTGAGTTTTTAAATCATTTTCGTATTTATCTAATATCGATATTAAATCATTTGAATCTTTTAAATTAGAAGTAGTTTGTTTAGTGTTATTTATATATTCTTTAATCTCATTAACTTGTTTGGTAGTAATAATTAAATTATCTTTATTTAATTTACTAGGTTTTAGTTCATCAATGAGATTAGTTATTTTAACTGATTCATTTTGTAGTTTATCAGTTTTATCATTTAACTCATTTAATTTCTTTTTATATTTTTCTTGTTCTTTTTTAATATTAGAGTAATTACCCATATTCTTAACATTTATATCTTGATTACGACCTTCTTCTTTTAATTTTAAAGTATAGTCTTTATTATAAACTCTATTAAAGGACATAATACAATTATCTCTCATTTTATCTTGAATCATTGTTAAAGATTCTTTCGTGAATATTGTAGATTTACCAACTTGTTTTTCTAAACCTCTTTTACAATTTTCTTTAAATGGAACACCTATGATATGTAAGTGTGGACTCGCTTCATCATAATGAGCAGTAGCATTTGCTATCTTAAAGTTTGGAACAATTATTTCTAATGCTTCAATTTGTTCTTTAAAAACTTTATTCATTTGGTGTCTTTCTTTATCTGATTTATTTGACCAGTAATCCATATCTCCAAGTTCAATAATTATCTCACAAGCAAGATCGTGTTCTTTATCATTTGAGATATGTTCAAAATAATCGTTTATCTTTCTATCAGATCTAGTTTGTTTTTCATTATAATTATTTAGTGATTCATCAAATAAATCTTTATATAATTTTTTAGTATCATCAACGAGTGAAGTAGTGCCTTTTAATATACTTATTAAACTTCTATCATTATCATATTTTCTTAAATTGTGTTTATCTGCTTTTGATAAATTATTTAAATTTTGAATAGCATTATTCGATAGAGAAGTCGTTCCACTAGCATTAGTTCTTGCTCGTTGTTTTGCATTTATTCTTTTATTTCTATCACTGCCTAAATGAAATGAATAAGATAACTCCATATATTTGATTCCCCCTTTGATATATAGAATTTTTTGTATCTGCCAAAAGTTCTAACCCCCTATGAGTTTCGTCATACTAACAAAACTCGGGGGCTAGGAAAATATTTTTCCTAGAACCTTTTTTCTTTATTTCGTAATATTTCAAAACTTCGTAATGAAATAAAACTACATAAAGTATCAATGAAAATATTTTATCTAAATAAAACATTTTCTTTTATCAACAAACTTTTCCCACTTTCATTGAAACTAATGTTTCAACAAAACGTGTTCGTTTGTTATAACTTTTTTTAGAAAAAAGTTAGCAAAAAATTTTATTCTTTCATATTAGATTTTGATTTAAAATCTTCTATTTCTTTTTCTATTTCTTTTCTTCTTTTTTTAGTTTCTTCATCTAGTTCATAAACTACACAATTTGTTTTTTCTGGTATAGTAGTAAATAATTCTTCTTTATTATCAATTAAAGTTTTTTCATCATTACCAATATAGATAACACCTAGTTGTATTTTTTCTAATTTGTCCATTTTTTTATAATCTTCTATTGGAAATATTCTTACAATATTTCTATTTTGATAATCATTAAAGAACATTACTTTATCATCATAATAATATGTTGCTTCAAAATAACCTACATTGTAATATTGTCTTAAAGTAAAAATTATTTCACTAACTTTTTCCATTGGTAGATATTCACTAAATCTTAATTTACCTACAACATTACCAAAAATAGCATAATCAGTTCTTGCAAGATAACCAGAATCATATAACTCATTACAAGGTTTACATATACTTTCTCTAAAATATACTTTGCCAAGTCTTACTTTATTTTTAGAATAATATTCAAGTTCTACATAATCAACATATCTCATTATTAAATCAGTTTTTTCTGATCGTGTATAATCTTTCCACATATAAGTATTTTCTTCATATTCTTCTGGGTAAACTATTTTGTTAATATAATCTAAATCTCTTTTAATTAAAATATCTTCTGGTGTGAATTTTAATTCATTACATAAATCACACTCTTTAATTTTATTTTCTAAATCTTTAATTGTAGTATCAACAATTTCTTTTTCATTATCATATTCTTCAATAGTAAATGAGCCATTTATATATGCTTTTCTAATTCTATCAAATTTTTGTTTTTGTTCGTTTAGTTCTTTAACTAATTTATTTTTTGGATTATTTAATTTAGTTTTAATCATAGGTAGTAGAGTTTGATTTACGACTGAATCATATTCTTGTATTTCATTTATAAAATTATCAAATTCCTTTTCAATATCAGTTTCTTTAATTGATATTTTACAAGTATGACATTGATAGTAATAGTAAACATTTCCATTTTTCTTTTTTGTAGCATTACCACCTAAAATTCTTCCACATTTAGGACATTTAAGTTTTTGTAAGAATAAATATTCTTTATCTCGTTTATAATTTCTAGAATTCTTTTTCTTTTGTACTTGGCATTCTTCCCATAATTCTTTACTAACTAATGGCTCAACAACATTTTCATAATAAGTGGGGTTATTAGTTCTTTTACCATGTACGAAATCGCCCTTATAAATTTCATTTTCTATAATTTTTAATATAGTTCCATCACACCAATTAGTTTTACCAAATACTTTTTCTTTGTTATATAAATTACTAATTGTTTGATAAGAATTACCTTCATAATATAAATTAAATATTCTAATAACTTGATCCTTTGTTGCTTCATCTGGCACAAGTTTTTTATCAACATGCTTATAGCCAAATGGTGCTTTATGTGGAATATTACCAACTTTAATTGCACCAGCTAAACCTATTTTAGTTCTTTCACTTGTTCTTTCTATTTCATTTTGCGATACAGTTGTTAAAAGTCTAGCAACCATTCTACCATTAGCATTAGTAGTATTTATATCATCATTAGCACAATCTAAATAAGCATTATTATCACTCAAAAACTTCATTATATCTTCCATATCATAAACACTACGAGTTAATCTATCTAACTTTAATACAACAATAGTATTACATTTTTTATTTTTAATATCTTCTTTTAATTGTTCAAATGCAGGTCTATGATTTCCAGTTTTAGCACTTATTCCAGCATCTTTATAAACTTTATAAATTTCATAACCTTTAAACTCACACATTGCCCTTAATCTTTTTTCTTGTTCTGGTAAACTAAAACCTTCTTTGGCTTGGTCATCAGTACTTACTCTTATGTATATACCAGCAATTTTCTTTTCTTCGTTCATAAATTTTCAACTCCTTTTATACCAAAAAAGAGGAGACAAAAGCATTAACAAGTAATACTCTTGACTCCTCTTTGAATAACATTATATTTTTTATCTATCTTAATTGTGTATTTGACCATAGTGTACCTCGCTTTCCAAAACGACTGATACTGCTTGTCATTTATTGGTTATCTATAATATCACAATAATCTTCAAAGTCAAGACATATTTGGTAGTTTTTGCCTATTTTAAGGCTATTTTAGAAGAAGTTGGTATATTTATTTATATTTCCTTTAAAAAGTTTTCTAAATCTTTTATTTCTAGTTTATTTGATAGATTACCAATATATAAAGTAGTAGAATAATTGAAAGCAAGAAAAGTAATACCTTTAATAATAATTCTATGTGGTTCTACATAACTTAAATTTGTTTTAGTAATATTACGAATATTACCATTAATAATAGTAGGTTTTGTATTACAAAAATTACATATAAATTCAATTTTCTTTTTTAAACTTGTTTCAATTTCTAATTCTTTTGTAGTAATATTAATCATTTTAAATCTATCCTTTCTAATTTAGACACTAAAAAAGTACCAACTTCTTTTAGAAATTGATACTTTCTATATTAAGTCTAAACTATAAAAGTTCGGACAGATTTCCCAATGGAGCGGATGATGGGAATCGAACCCACGTAGTCAGCTTGGAAGGCTGAGGTTCTACCATTAAACTACATCCGCAAATCAAGTAGACAATAATAATTATACCAAAAAGCTTATCATTGTCAACCTTTTTTTCAAATTTTCTTAATTTTATCATAAAAATACTTTTGAACATCTATAGATATAGGATTAATTGGAATACCTTTTGTTTTTAATTTTTCCATATTGTTATTAATATATAAATATATTCCTTCGTCCAAATTTTCAAATGCTTTATTTCTTATTTCTACCAATTTTGGGGATAAATTGGTTCTTCCTGTTTTATCTGCTAGAAAAACAATTTTATCCATTAAACTCATGTTTGTACTTCCAGTTGTATGCCATCTAATTGATTGCCCCATCTCTTCATCAAAGTCATATAGTTTGGTACACTTATCTGCTCCTATTATTCCATGAATTAATGGCTTATTTATAGAATTTGAAATATCTAATTTTATATTGTTATCTTTGATATACTCTTCTATCTCTTTTTCAGACATTTCTTTAGCTATATCGTGCATTAAGGCTGCTCTAATTGTTTTCTCATAAAAACTAGAATCACCTTTTTTGTACTTTTCAACATACTTCCCTGCTTCTTCCATAACCATTACACTATGATTATACCTTTTTTCACTCATTAACTCTTTTATTATAGACTTTAATTCTTCTATACTATATTTCATGCTACTTTAATTTTTCTCCTCTAAATGTTCCCATTTTATCTCTATAATAGCAAGTACCATATGGCGATTTTAATAATGGAATTATTGATGGATCATAATTACAAATAGTATTTAAATCATATATTCCTGAATTTTTTATATCACTTACATATTCATCTGATTCTTCTCCTTGAAAGAATCTCCAACCACTATCTGGATAATTTGGGTTAGGTTTTTCTCTATACATATAACCTACTTTAAATCCCTCAACTACTATTTTATCAGTTGCAATGCAGCCACTTGCTTCTTTCCATTCTAATAATTGTTTTATATCTTTAGGATCAATTTTAAATTTTTTCATAACTCCTCCAACATTTTAATCTTATCTTAACAAATAATTTATGTCAATAAAAATAACTATCTTGCGATAGTTATCTATTTATATCTTTCACTGAATAATAAAGTACTATATATATAATTACACTTAGTGGTATTAACATTGTCCAAATTTGTAATAATATTTCCATGTTAATATCAGTTAGTATTCTAGTTATGATATATATAAACAATAGCATTATAAATATGGCAGTTAAAACTAATGAATATAATATATTTTCATTTCTTTTAGCCATTTTTTTTGTTATTTTCACTTCTGATTTATTACCATTTTTACATTTGTCTTGGAATTTTATTACTGCTTCAATTGTTGCAGCTCCAAATACAAATAAAGGTAGTAAATAAACTAATGTAGAAATTATTGTTTTTATTTCTATTGTTGAAATCACTAATCTAAAGTTAGAACTAAATAAATAATATAATACTACTAATAAATATGGTATAGCTAATGAGATAAAGAATATTTTATCTAGTATTTTTCCTTGTCTATAATTCCACGGAAGTTTATTATCTCTATTAGCAACAATTCTTATTGTAAGTATAGCTATAACAACTAGTAATTCAACAATAATACTACTAAATGTCCATGTATCAACTAAGGAAATTTTTGTCCAAATTGAAATAAAACTTAGTAAAAAAACTACATTAATAGCTGTTTTCTTATGTGAATCTAAACTTGCTTCAATTTCTTCTTTATATTGAGGCACATTTTTTCTTTTTGTTCTTGGAGCTACTATTAAATAACCAAAATAGATAATTAATGTGATAAATAGGAATACTGGAATTGCATATACTGATAAAGTTATGAAATTATGTAATGAAATGTTACTGACATAATCCATAAATGATTCATCATTTACCATTATATATATCAAAAATAGTATTGGGAAGAATAATCCAATTAAGATTGATATTAATCTTTCTTTTGTTATCCTTATTCCTCTTATATGAAATATTGGAAAATTGTTATTTGCATTTCCAAACATACCAGATATACTAATTACAAGTAATCCTATTACAGGATAAATTATATCAGAAATAGTCCACTCAATATTATTAATCATTATTGCCCATATTGATAGTCCTAATATAAGTGAAACAACCCAAATTGTAAATAGTCTATAGTATCTAAAAAGCTTATTTTGTTTTTCAGTTAACCCCTTTGTTTTTTCCATAACCTATACTCCTTTCTATTATAATTATATTTAATCAAAAAAAAAGAAAAAAATCAATGAAATAACATTAATTTTCTAATAATGTTAAACTGACTTTTTCTTTTTCTATTGATATATCTTCTACATAGCAGTCTACTATATCTCCTACACTGAAAAGATCTGATGGATGTTTTATATATTCTTTACTTAGTTTTGAAATATGCGCTAAACCATCATTATGTAGTCCAATATCTATAAATAGTCCAAAATCGACAACATTTCTTACTGTTCCTTGTAGTTTCATACCAATTTTTAGATCTTTAATATCTAAAATATCGCTCTTTAATATTGGTTGTGGATACTCATCTCTTGGATCTAGATTTGGTTTTTTTAAGCTTTCTATTACGTCTTCTAAAGTATATGTATCTGTGTTAAGTTCTTTTGCCACTTCTTCTATATTTACTTCATTAAGTTTACTAATTAGTTTTTCAGTTCCTACTTCATCGAGATTGCTCTCAATTTTATTTAAAAGATTAAGAGCTACTTCATAACTTTCCGGGTGAATTGCTGTTCTATCTAATATATTTTCACCATCTACTATTCTTAAGAAACCAATTGCTTGCTCATAAGTTTTATCTGTAAGAATTTTTTTCTTTTTTAATTCTTCTCTACTCTTAATCTTACCTGTTTTTTCTCTATATTCAATTATTTTATCAATTGTTCTTTTTGTAATACCAGATACATATTTTAATAATGATGAACTTGCTGTATTTATGTTTACACCCACACTATTTACACATTTTTCAACTACGAAATCAAGATTTTTACTTAACTTACTTTGACTCACATCATGTTGATATAATCCTACTCCAATTCCTTCTGGTGGTATTTTTACAAGTTCAGAAAGAGGATCTTGTAGTCTTCTTCCAATACTTACAGCACTTCTTTTTTCAACTGCTAAATCAGGAAATTCTTTTATTGCTAAATCACTTGCTGAATATATTGAAGCTCCTGCTTCACTAACAATTACATATTTACAATTTAAATTGTATTCTTTAATCATATCGGCACATAGTTTTTCTGATTCACGCGATGCAGTTCCATTTCCTATAGCTATTATATCTACATTATATTTTTTTATTAGTTGTGAAACTATTTCTTTACTCATTTTTATATTTTGCTCTTCGTGACCTTTTAAGAATGGTTTTACAACTGTACTGTCAAGATATTTTCCATTTTTATCAACAACTGCCAATTTACATCCATTTACATATCCTGGGTCAAAAGCTAGTACTATTTGTTCTTTCATTGGTGGTGTCAATAGTAAGGCCTCTAGATTTTTTCCAAAGTTATCTATTGCTGCTTCTTCACCTTTTTCTGTTAAATCACTTCTTATTTCCCTTTCTACTGATGGAGCAATTAATCTTTTATATGAATCTTCAATACTTTCTTTTACATAGTTTACTACAAAACTTTTGTCATTTTTAATTAATTTCTTTTCTAAATAACTAATTATCTCATCTTTATTGACATCTATATTTACTGTCAGAATTTTTTCTTTTTCACCTCTATTTAGTGCAAGAATTCTATGTGGTTTTATATATTTAACTGGTTCATTGTATTCATAGTACATTTCGTATATTTTGTTTTCATCTTCTGCATTTTTCTTAATACTTGAATTAATTACTCCATTCTTATAGAAATATCCCCTTATCCATTTTCTATATCCTGCATTATCACTAATCCATTCTGCAATAATGTATTTTGCACCTGTTACTGCTTCTTCTGTATTTTTAACTGTTTCATTTAAAAATTTACTACATAGTGAATCTATATCTCCACTAGTTGGAAAAGACATAATTATTTTTGCTAATGGTTCAAGACCTGCTTTTATTGCTTCTGTTGCTTTTGTCTTTTTCTTTTCTTTATATGGTCTATATAAATCTTCTACTTCTACTAATTTATTACATTTTAAAATACTATCTTTTAGTTCATCTGTTAATAAACCTTTTTCATCAATTAATCTTATTACATCTTCTTTTCTATTCTGTAAGTTTAATTGATATTCATATACTTCATTTATCTTTCTAATTTGCTCTTCATCTAGTGCATTAGTCATTTCTTTTCTATAACGGGCTATAAAAGGGATTGTATTTCCTTCACTTAATAAATCTAGTACTGTTTTTACTTGGTGTTCTGTTATATTCTCGGAAATTGCTATTTGCTTAATTATTTGTTCATTCATTTTGTAACCTCCAATGTTATAATTATATATGTTTAATAAAAAAAAGAAAAGTATTGACTTTTCTTAAATATTTTAAAATTCACAATTTCCTGGTGTTCTTGGATATGGAATTACATCTCTTATGTTTTCTACTCCTGTTAAATAAATAAGTAATCTTTCAAATCCCATACCAAATCCTGCATGTGGACAACTACCATATTTGCGTAAATTTATATACCACTCTAGGCTATTTTGATCCATTTTTAATTCTTTCATTCTTTTTACTAATTTGTTATAGTCAGCTTCTCTTTCTGAACCACCCATTATTTCTCCAGCTCCTGGTACTTCAAGATCTACTGCTGCAACTGTTTTATTGTCATCATTTTGTTTCATATAGAAGGCCTTTATATCTTTTGGCCAATCTGTTATAAATACTGGTCCGTTAAAATATTCAGTTAAATATTTTTCATGTTCTTTAGCAATATCTTCACCTTGTTTAGGTTCAAATTCCCATTTTACATCTGCTTTTTGAAGTATTTCAATTGCCTCGTAATGTGTAACTCTATTGAACTTTGATTTAACTAATTTCTCTAATTTTTCTTTTAATCCTTTTTCTACAAATCCATCTAAAAATTCGATTTCATCTTTACAATTTTCTAATACATAGTTAACAACATATTTTAGCATTTCTTCCATTATTCTCATGTCTTCTTCTAAGTTACAAAATGCTATTTCTGGTTCTATCATCCAAAATTCATTAGCATGCACTTTTGTATTTGAATTTTCAGCTCTAAATGTTGGACCAAATGTATAAACTTTTTTATATGCTAGTGCAAAAGATTCAGCTTCAAGTTGTCCTGAAACTGTGAGACCAGCTTTCTTTCCAAATAAATCTTTACTATAATCAATCTTTCCATCTACTTTTGGAATATTATTTAAATCAAAATTAGTTACTTTAAATAATTCTCCAGCTCCTTCTGCATCTGATGATGTAATTAATGGAGCATTAAAATAAACATAGTTTCTATCTTGAAAATATTTGTGAATTGCATTTGCTGCTACACTTCTAACTCTAAAAACTGCTTGAAATAGATTTGTTCTTGGTCTTAGGTACGCTTGCTCTCTTAAAAATTCTCTCGTATGTCTTTTAGGTTGTATTGGATAGTCTTCAGGGCAATCTCCTAATAATTTTACTTCTTTTAATACTATTTCGAATTCTTGTCCTTCTTTTGGGCTTTCAACTACTTTTCCTTTTACTTCAATAGCACTACCAATATGTAGTTTTGTTATTTCATTAAAATTATCTAAAGTATTATCGTATACTATTTGTATGTGTTTAAAACAAGTTCCATCAGAAAAATCTATAAATCCAAATTCTTTTTGTTTTCTATGATTTCTAATCCATCCTTGTATTAATACTTCCTTATTTAAATATTTTTTTGTATTATCGAATAGTTCTTTTGAATCTACCATCATAATCCTTCTTTCTTAAATAAAAACTAGTTATCCAAAGGACAAACTAGTTCTTTATGTCTCTTTATTCAATAGGTATAATATCACTTGATTCTATTTTTTTCAAGAAAATATTATCTTCCTACTCTAATTACTTCAAATACAATATCACTGTGGATACCATAGGTTTTTAAAGCAAAGCTTTCACTTTCAACTGCAAGGTCAAATTTTTTTGGTTTATTTAAACCTATTATACTTCCTGCTCTATCTAAAACAATTGCCATATATGTTCCATCTTTTGGATCACTTATTTTTATTACTGAGTATAATGGAAAGTTTTTGTCAGATGCTAAAACTCTTAAATTTCCATATGTTCCATCTGAATAGTATAAACTCTTTTTTAAATCAAATCCGCTTGATGTCATTCCTGGATTTGATCCACAACAATCACTACCATAAGCACTCATACTTCCAGAAAATCTTAAACCGACATATACGCTATCAATATTATTTGTTTTAATTTCTTCTTGTGGTTTTTGTTCTTCTATTATAGTACTTACTTCTCTTGTTTCTTCTTTTACTGCGACATTATTTTGTATTTCTTCTACTTTTTTTATTTCTTGCTCAGAAACTTTTTCTTCTTTTGTTTCTTCTTTATTTTCATCTTCTTTTTCCATCGTTATTTCTGTCTTAATAGGTGTAAAAAGTGATGTGTTTAGTGTCTTGGTATATTTAAAAATTTCTGCTTTATATGTTTTTTTATTTAAATATATGCTTAAATACAATGATGCTGCTATCATTATACAACTAAATATTATATATAATATTTTTTTCATTGTTACTCTTGTCCTGATTTCACATCACAGTCATATCCTTGCTTTTCAAGGCTAGACTTTATGTCATAAGCATTGTGTCCATATTCAAATTCAGGATATGTTCCACCTATTTCTGTGTAAGCAGTTAATTTTGAATTATCTATATCTTGATTTGTATAATTCTCTGTTATTTTTAATATTCCATTTTTATAACTACATGTTGTATCGATTCCATTTGTTTCTTTTGATACTTTTTCAATTTCATCACATTCTAATTTCTTATTATTTAAAAAATCACTGTTTAAACTTTCATATGTTATTTCATATTTTGATGTAGTTAATCCTTTATCTTTAAATGAATAAGTTAATTTATAAGTAACATCTGTTTCATCTGTTGTTTTTACTCTTGAACATGTTAATGTACCATCTTCTACTACTTTAGTTTCTGAAGTAGTTTTACTTTTTCCACCTGTCTTTTGCTTAACAAATTTTGTAACATCAGGAATAAATATTACAAATCCCGCAAATAGAATCATGAAAATAAATGCTAGTGCATATTTAAAGCAGCCTTCTTTTTTTTCTGGTTCTGGTGGAGTTATTGTTTCTTCTTTCTTTTGCTCAACAGGTTGTGTTGTTTCAGCTTTAATTGTAGTAGCAGATGATGATGGTGTTTGTGTAGTTGCTGTTTGAGGTGCAGGTGCAGTGTTGTTTTGAACTGGTGGTTGTGTATTGTTTACTGCAGTTTGCTGTGCTTCTTTTTGAGTTTCATTATTCGCGCTAGCTGTTGGTATGTTATTATTACTATTTTCGTTCATACTAATTCCCCTTATCTTAATTTATTTATTCTTTCTTGAAAATTATCACTTTTAACAATGTAACTTCCTGCAACTAATATTGATGCTGGTGTGCAATTTTTCTTTGTTTCATCTGTTATTCCACCATCTACACTTATAATTGCTTTACTTTTGTATTCTTCTAATAATTTTTCTATTTCTTTTAATTTATTTTTTGTTTTCGGTATAAAAGGTTGGCCACCTTGACCTGGGTTAACACTCATTACTAGTATCATGTCTACAAGTGGAAGGTATGGTACTAATTCTTTTACATCAGTTTCTGGATTAATAGCTATACCACTTTTAATAGCATATTTTCTTATTAATTTTAGGTTGTTTTCTACGTTTTCACTTTCTACGTGTATTGAAATAAATTCACAATTTAGACTTGCAAATTTCTTAATTAATTTTGATGGTTCTTCTACCATTAGATGAACATCAAGTCTTTTTGAAGTATATTTATATATTTTTTTTACTTCCTTAAATGGCATTGTTCGTCCTGGTACAAATATTCCATCCATTACATCTACATGTATAAAATCTGTATCTGTCTCATTAAGAATTTTTAAATCTTTTGCTGGATTTACGCAACTTAAGAATGAAGTTGAAACTAACATAAAATCATCTCTTTTCTATAAATTTAATATAATCATTATATCTTTCTTCTAGTATTTCTTTATCTCTTACTTTTTCTTTTACCCTACATTCTTCCTCTTTTGTATGAGAACAATCTCTAAATGGACAATCATAATTATTAAATTCTACAAAGCTATTTTTTATTTCATCTTTAGAAAATTCATAGAAATCCAGAGCTGAAAAGCCAGGAGTATCAAGTATTTTTCCATTATTTAGTTCAAATAAACTTACTACTCTTGTAGTATGCTTACCTCTTCCTAATGCTTCTGATATTTCTCCGGTTTCTAAATCAAGATTTGGATTTAGTTTATTTAGTAATGTACTTTTTCCAGCTCCAGTTTGTCCCGTTAAAACTGTAGTTTTATTTGGAAGTACTTCTAAAATATTTTCTAGTTTTTGATTTGATATAACTTGATATCCTATTTTCTCATAATACTTTAATTTTTCATATACTGCATCTAATTCTTCTTTTGTTGAAATATCTTCTTTTGTTAAACAAATTATTGATTTTATTCCATGAAGTTCCATAGATATAATAAACTTATCTAAAAGGTTAACTGAAAAATCAGGTTTTTTAATACTAACAACTATTATTGCTTGATCAATATTGCTTACTGGGGGTCTTTGAAATTCATTTTTTCTTGGTAAAATTTCTTCAATAATTAATTTATCTTTATCAAAAATGCAGTAATCTCCAACTAGTGGAACTACTTTATTATTTCTAATTTTTCCTCTGCATTTACAGTTATACTCTTTATTATTAAAATTAACCACATGTAAATCTCTTACAATTTTTATAATTTGTCCTTTCATATTTCCCCCAAATACTTATATTATTTATTACTGGTCTTCATCTTCACCATTATTTTCTGATGGTTCAGTTTCAGTTTTTTTATCTTCTTCTTTTTCTTCCTTCTTTTCATCTACTATAGTTGATTTCTTACCTATTACTATGGTTACTTCGTCAATATTTTTTACAGTTGATCCTTTCGGTCTATTTTGTGAAATTACTTTATCAATTAAATTACTATCAGCTGTTTCTTGTTGAGTTACTGTTAATGTTACACAGTTTTTGTTACACCATTCAGACACTGTATCAGCAGTTTGTCCTAACCAATCTGGGAACTCAACACTGTTTAATATTTTAAATGTAATTTTATCTCCACTTTTTACTTCTGATCCTTCTGCCAAGGATTGTTCAACAATTACATCTTTTCCAATATATTTACATGTTGATTCATCAGGATCTATCTTGTTTATATCTACTATTACTCCATATTCTTGAAGTTCAGATACACTTTCTTTGTAATTTTTTTCTATATAGCTTAAAAGTTTGTAAGTTTTTACACCTGTTGATTTATATAGAGTAATTTTTGTACCTGTTTTTACAACTCTTCCTTTTTCAGGATCAGTTTTTACTATTCTGTTTTTCTTAATTGTATCACTTGCGACTGTTTCAATTTTACTTTCAACAACAAATCCTTTATCTGTAAGTATCTTTTCTGCTTTACTTACTGTCATACCACTAACATCTGGTATTTTTTCTGATTTAACTGCTGTAAGTTTTGGTATAAGAAGTGCAACCACTATTAATATTAGACATATTCCTACGAAGATTATTGATAAAATAATTATTATTCTTTTACTTTTCTTATCTTCTTTATCTTCTATTTTTGATGCAATTTCCTCTTCTTGTTCCTCTTCATCCTCTTTTGATGTTTCTTCAACTTTCTTTGTTATTTTTGTGTTTTCTTCATTTTCAGGATAAGGGTATTGATACTTTTCTTCATTTATCCTACCGTCATCTAAAACAGTTAATAAGTCATCATGCATAGCTCTTGAATCACTATATCTGTTTTTAGGATTCTTAGCTGTTGCTTTTAAGATAACATTTTCAACACTCATTGGTATTGAAGGATTATCATCTCTTAAATTTGGAAGTGGTTCTTTCATTTGTTTAAGAGCTATTTCTACTGCATTTTCTCCCTTAAATGGAAGTGATCCTGTTAATAATTCATAGAAAATTATTCCCATTGAATAGATATCACTCTTAATTGTAGAACCTTTTCCTGTTGCTTGTTCTGGTGGTAAGTAATGAACTGAACCCATAACAGAGTTTGTTTGTGTTAATTGTGTTGAATTAAGAGCCATTGCTATACCAAAATCTGTGATTTTGATTTGTCCATCATCTTGAATCATTATATTTTGTGGTTTTAAATCTCTATGAATAATATAACTATCATGAGCATGAGCCATTCCATCTGTTAGTTGCAACATTATATCTATTGTTTCACTTAGAGTTAGACTACCTCTTCTTTTTAATAATTGTTTTAATGTTTGTCCTTCAACATATTCCATAACAATGTAATAGATTCCATTATCTTCACCTACATCATACATTTCTACAATATTTGGATGAGACAAACTAGATGCTGATAATGCTTCTCTTTGGAATCTTCTTACAAATTTTTCATCACCTGATAAGTCACCGCGTAGTACTTTTATGGCAACATTTCTATCTAATATAGTATCATATCCTAGATATACGTTAGCCATTCCACCTTCACCAATGCTGCGAACTACTTCGTAACGTTCATTAATTTTTTGCCCCTTTATTATCACTAAAATTCACCTTCTTCACGCACTAAATAAGCTATTGAAATATTATCTGTTCCCCCACGATTATTTGCTTTCATTATTAATCTTTCAACTTTTTCTTCTACTGTTAATTCACTTAATAATACTTTTTCAATTTGGGAATTATCAAGCATATTTGTTAATCCATCACTACATAGTAATAGTTCACTTACTTCCATATCACAATCAAAAACATCTACTTCAATTGGATCATTTGCACCTAATGCTTTCATTAGTACATTCTTTTTTGGATGTACACTAGCTTCTTCTTTAGTTAATTCTCCTGCACTTACAAGTAAATTGACTAATGTATGGTCATAAGTAACCTTATGTAGTTTATCTTCTTTTAAAACATATCCTGAAGAATCTCCTATGTTTCCAAATAATATATATGCTTCTGTTACAATTGCTAAAACTAAAGTAGTTCCCATTCCTTTGCTTTCTGGATGTGTTTTTTCATGATTAAAAATAAGTGAATTAATCTCATTTGCACTATTTCTTATCCATTCAACAGCATCAACTTTTGATGGGCTTAAGAAAGTTTCTTGGAAATGTTTTCCCAAATATCCTATTGCAATAGAACTTGCTACTTCTCCAGCAGAATGTCCACCCATTCCATCAGCTACAGCCATTAAATATTCATCATTTTCATTTTTTACAATTATAACACTATCTTCATTGTGGTCTCTTACTTTTCCTGCGTCTGTTAAATAAAAGGATTTCATTTTTCCTCCTTCTTGCTTCGAAGTTGTCCACATGCTGCACTAATCTTCGAACCAAATTCTTTTCTGATTGTTACATTTACATTCTCTTTTTTTAGTATATCATAAAATTTCATAATTTGAAACATGTTACTACGCTCATACTGAATATTTTCTGTTTCATTATATGGAATTAAGTTTACATAGCAATTTATTCCTTTTAAGAGTTTTGCTAATTCCTTTGCATGTTGCTCTTTATCATTTACATTCTTTAATAAAATGTATTCAAATGTAACCCTTCTATTAGTCTTTTCTACATATTTTTTTATTTCTTTTATTAAATCTTTTAATGGATACGCTTTATTAATAGGCATTATTTCAGATCTTAATTCATCGTTAGGTGCATGAAGACTTATTGCTAAATTTATTTGCAGGTTTAAATCAGAAAACTCTCTTATCTTTGGAATTATTCCACATGTAGATATAGTTATGTGTCTACTTCCTATTGCTAACCCTTTTGGATCATTTATTATTCTGCAGAACTTTATTACTTCATCATAATTATCAAACGGTTCTCCAATACCCATTATTACTACATGAGTTATTCTTTCATTTATATCTTCTTCAACTTGTAATACTTGTGTAACTATTTCTCCACTTGTTAAATTTCTTACTTTTTTTCTTCTTCCACTTTCACAGAATTTGCATCCCATATTACAACCAATTTGGCTTGATACACAAATACTATTTCCATAGTCATGTCTCATTAGAACTGCTTCAATATGTTCTCCATCTTTTAAACGGAATAAATATTTATTAACATCTTTGTCTCTTTCAACACTAACTAATTCTACCCTATATATTGGTAATTCTTCTTCTAATTCTTTAAGAGTTTCTTTTTTTATATCTGTCATTTCTTCATATGTTTTTACTTTTTTCTGATATAACCATTTAAATATTTGTTCAGCTCTAAACTTTTTATCATTTCTTTCTAAAAAATAGTTTTCTAATTCTTCTTTTGTTAAGTTGTATATCATATTAAAACCTCATATCAAAAAAGAAATAAGCTAATTTATTGGACTAGCTATTTCCTCTATCTTTCCTATTTTTGAATAACTAATAGTAATTATATAATTTTTTAGTGAAGGATTTACCTTTAAATAATAGTTAGTCAAATCAATTGTTATTGTTTTTAACCCTTTATCATCTTTTGATCTTACTACTATTTTTGAAGTTGTATTGTCATCTGGTAATTCTTCTAAATCTAGTATTTTTCTTATATCATTATTTGATATTTCATAATTAAAATCTTTTTCTTTTGAATTCATGTATGTAATATATGAAACATAGTCGCCTGTATTGACCATTTTATTTATGTTAATTGGTAATATAAACTGGTAAAATCCCATTGGATTCTCTGTCTCTTTCCAAGTTAACAAGTTATTATCTTTAATGTAAAATTTATCATTCTTTTTATAAAAACTGGTACTTGGATTTCCACTTCTTACAAATGACATTTCTTTTTCAAGTAAATCTCCTTCATAAATTACCTCTACTCCATCATAATTTTCTTTATATACAAAATGATAATTTTGATCAAACAATTCATTAAAACTATAATCTTCTTTATATCCAGTTTTCTTTTCTGTTGGATTAGCCGCATTTCTTTTATATCCAATTCTTAATAGAAAGATAATTACTAAAAAGAATATGAAATAAAATCCAAAGAAAAACAATTGTCTTGTCATTGGATCTCCTTCATAATTAGCTAATGCATTATATTTACTATTATCTCTATCTTTATTTTTTCTTCTAAACACAGTATCACCTACTCAAATTTTTTCCCAATTAATTCTTCTTTTTTCTTTCCGTTTAAATATTCTTTTGCTGAAAGTTTTTTCTTTCCTTCTTCTTTTATCTCAGTAATAACATACTCTCCATCTTTGGTTCTTACTCCAATTCCATCTTTGTATATATTAATTATTTCTCCTGGAGTTCCTTTTGATGATTTTTCAATTCTTCCAGAATAAATTTTGTATATTTTTTCATCCAGTATTGCAAAGGCAACTGGAAAACTATTTAATCCTCTCACTTGATTATAGATTTCTTTTGAGCTCTTCGAAAAATCTATATGTTCATCATCTCTTGAAATATTGGGAGCAAAAGTTGCTTTTTCATTATCTTGAGTAATTGGAGTAACGTTTCCATTTATTATTTCAGGTAATGTTTTTAATAATAAATCTCTTCCAACAATGCTTAATTTATCATGCATAGTTTCTGTAGTATCATTATTTTCTATTATTACTTCTTCTTGGGAGATTATATCACCTTTATCTAGTCCCTCATTCATATACATTATTGTAATTCCAGTTTTTTCTTCTCCTTCAATTATTGCTCTATGTATTGGTGCTCCTCCTCTATACTTTGGAAGAAGTGATGCATGTACATTTATACATCCATATTTTGGATAGTCCAATATTTCCTTTGGTACTATTTGTCCATATGCGCATGTTACAATAATATCAGGTTTTAGTTCTATGATATCACTGTATTCTTTTCTTAGTTTTTCAGGTCTTAATAATTTAATATTATTATTAATTGCAACTTCTGATACTTTAGATGGTGTTAATATTTGTTTTCTTCCAACTTTTTTATCAGGTTGGCTTACAACTCCAATAACATCATATTCTTTGCTTTTTATTAAACCTTCTAAAACAGGAACACTAAAATCTGGAGTTCCCATAAATACTACCTTAATCATGTTATCACCCACTTGTTTAATTTTTTTCTTAAGATATTTTTATAAGTATACTTAGAAGTACACCAATTATTATAAACAAAACTCCAATAATTGCAAATGAAACTGATCCATAAGAATTAACTTTTATATTACTACTCATTACCATATCATTCATTTCTAAATCTTCTTTATTTACTTTAATTTCTGGATTAATAATTACAAAATTACTCTTTCCCATTAAAAATTCATTATATGTTGGTAATTCTAAAGTAGTTATATTTTCTGGCATTATATCTTCTTTAAAACTTAAACTACTGTATCTACTCTCTAAAATTAGTGCTATTAAGTATTCCAAATTATCTTCTTTGTTAATCAATATATTTTCAATATCTTTTAAATTATTTTTTCCAAATACAGATCTTTTTACTCTTGCAATACATGGTTTTACATTATTATTTTCCATATATACATCTATAAAATTATTAATTATTTTAATTTTATCCATATTATTAATTGTGATATTATTTAATGCTTTTAGTAATAAATTTTTTATTTCAGCTATATCTCTTTTTAGAAAGCATTCCATATTATTTTTCTTGTTATTAATTAAAGAATTGTCTAATAAATTTGATATATAATTTGGTGATAGGAAGGCATAGTATAAAGATGTTGAAACATCATCTGTTAGTGATACTTCATCATTAAAAAATAAAGTTTTGTTTGAAATTTTACTGATAATTCTATTTATTTCAATTAACCTTTCATCAAATTTGAAACTATCTTTTCTTATTCCAATACAATTAATTTCATTTGTGTAGTTTGAAGTATATCCAAAATAGAAATATCCTTCCACAATGTATTTATCATATATATATCTTAGTATTTCTTTTTGATTATCTATATCTACTGATAATTTTCTACTTACTATTCTTCCAATTGAAGAATAAATACCTAGCTTAATATCTTCACCATTATTAATTTTTTTAAATATTCTTTTTAATTGTTCAATAAAGGAATTTAAATACTTTTCTTCCCCTATTATTTGATCATATTTTATTATTGCATCAAGTCCCAATATGAAGGCAGTTTTTTCGGGTATACGTAGTATTTCATTTAGTGATTCTGGTGGCGTAATTTTCTTGTATCTATCTTGTAATAATAAGTCTTGTAAAAACTCTCTAACATAGTTATATTTCAAGGATTCTACTACCATATACTCACCACCTTACACTATCCTAACTATAGTATATCAGAAATAGAATTTTTTGCAATATTTACATTGTTTTTACACATATTTACAAGTATTTTGGATAAAAAATTCGGCTCATTTAACCGAATCTTATTTTATTCTACAATTGTACCAATTTCTTCTCCATTTACTACTTTTAGTAAATTACCTTCTTTGTTCATATCATAAACTACAATTGGTATTTCATTATCCATGCAAAGAGTGGTTGCTGTTGAGTCCATTACGTTTAATTTTTGATTTAATACATCTAGGTATGTTAATTTAGATATCTTTTTAGCATCAGGATTTTTCTTTGGATCAGCTGTATATATTCCATCCACATTTGTTGCTTTTATTACTACATCTGCATTTATTTCTGCTGCTCTTAGTGCTGCTGCGGTATCTGTTGAGAAGAATGGGTTACCTGTTCCACATCCAAATATTACTATTCTATCTTTATCTAAATGGCGGTCTGCTCTTTTTCTGATATAGAATTCAGCTATTTGTCTCATCTCTATTCCTGTTTGAACTCGTGATGGGCAATCAAGTTGTCTAAATGCATCATCTAGTGCTAGGGCATTCATAGTAGTTGCAAGCATTCCTATATGATCTGCTGTACATCTATCCATTTGTGGATTAAGTCTTCCTCTCCAGAAGTTTCCACCACCTACTACTATAGCTATTTCTACACCTGTTTCTTCTTTTACTTCTTTTATTTCCTTGCAAATTTCAAGTACTCTTTCAAAGTCTATTCCTTTCTTTTCTTTTCCAGCTAAGCTTTCTCCACTTACCTTTAATAGTATTCTTTCGTATTTTTTCATAAAACCTCCTCCTTATCCAAATACTATTGGATTAAAATTAATATCTATTGTAACAAGATGATTACTCTTGTATACATCAATTATTTTGTTTAATATCTCATATAAATTATCTTGTTTCTTATACTTTAATGTTATTCCGTATCTATATATATTATTTACTTTAAATACGCCGCTTACACTTGGTCCAAGAATAACTGTTTTATCGAGATATTTTTCTAGTAATCTTTTTATCTTTAAGGATTCTTTATATCCATCATTTTCATTCTTACAATTTATCCTTATATAACAAATAAAATAATAAGGTGGATATCCTAGACGTTTTCTTATATTCATTTCTTCATTAAAGAACTTTATATAATCATGTGTTTCAACACATTTTATTGCGTAATGAGTTGGATTAAAAGTCTGTATAAGTACCTCTCCACTTTTTTCACTTCTTCCACTTCTTCCTGCTACTTGACTTAACAGTGAAAAAGTCTGTTCACTACTTCTGAAGTTTGGAATATTAAGAGAAGTATCTGCATTTATTACTCCAACAAGTGTTACATCTTTAAAGTCTAATCCTTTTGATACAATTTGAGTTCCAAGTAATATGTCATATTTGTGTTCTCCAAACTCTGTAATCATTTTTTCATGCATTCCTTTTCTACTTGTCGTATCAAAATCCATTCTTAATATTCTTGCATTTGGTAATAATTCTTTTAATTCTTCTTCTATTTTTTCGGTTCCAACACCTAAATCATTTAATGACTTTTCATGACATGAAGGACATTCAATAGGTTTATTTGTACCATATCCACAATAATGACATCTCAAGTTATTACTTGTTTTATGATATGTTAATGTTATGTCACAGTTTGGACATTTTATGGCTTCACCACAATTTTTACATGTTACAAAACTTGAGTATCCTCTTCTATTTAAAAGTAATATTACTTGTTCGTTATTATTAATTTTTTCTTCTATTTTTTCTAGTAAGATTTTAGAAAAATGGCCTTTATTTCTTCTAATTTCACCATTCATATCTATAAGTCTTACTATTGGAAGTTTTTGATTATTTGCTCTATTTGGAAGTTTTAGTAAATGATAAACGCCTTTTAAAGCTCTTGCATAAGTATCAAGGGTTGGAGTTGCACTTCCTAATACTAATTTTGCGCCTTTATTAAGCTTAATTCTTTCTTTTGCCATTTCTATAGCATCATATCTTGGACTAGCATCATCCTGTTTATATGATGTGCTGTGTTCTTCATCTATTACAATTAAACCTAAATTTTTAATAGGTGCAAATAGAGCACTTCTTGCTCCTATTACAATATCAACTTCTCCCCTATTTATTTTTCTCCATTCATCATATCTTTCTCCATCGGATAAGGCGCTATGAAGAAGAGCTATTTTACTTCCAAATCTTTTACTAAATCTTTTTATTGTTTGAGGAGTTAAACTTATTTCAGGAACAAGTACTATTGCTTTTTTTCCTTTATTCAAAGTATTTTCTATCATTTCCATGTATACTTCTGTTTTTCCACTACCAGTTACTCCATGTAAAAGATATACTTCATCATCACTATTTATAAATTCTTCATATGCATTTTTTTGATCTGGTTTTAGTTCTTTTTTAGGTTCAATTTTAATATCTAATAAAGTTCTGTAATGTTCTTTTTTTTCTTTTATTAGAGCACCTTTCTTTTCTAATGTTTTTAATGAGCTACTAGATATTTTCTCTATTTCAGATTTTAAAACTAAGTCTTCTTTATCAAATAAAGATATTATTTTTTTACAATTATCATTTAGTTTATCTGGTATTTCCCCTAATTTATAAAAAGTATCAAATTTTTTATTAACAACTGTTCCATTTTTTGCTTTTAAAGCTTTAGGAAGCATTACTTGATAACAACTTATTAAAGTTGCTAGTGTTTTTTCTTGCATTATTTTTCCAAGCGTAAGTAATTCTTCATTTAGAACTGGTTCATCATCTATTACTTCTAATATATCTTTTGTTTCAATTGAAACATCATTTATAAATGATACTACAAATCCTTCAAGTGTTTGTCTTCCAAATGGAACTTTTACTCTAACACCTATACTTACTTTTTCTTTTAATGAATGAGGTAAGCTATATGTAAACACTTTATCAATATTCTTATTAGATAATTCTACTAATACTCCAACATACATAATGCTTCCTCCTTTCATATATAATATAACAATAAAAATTTAGTTTTTACAAAAAAATATACTAAAAAATCTAATTTTGTTAAAAATTAGATTAAAATAGTCTCAATATATCATTAATAGTTACGTATACCATTAATAACATAAGTAGGAAAAGACCTATAGTATGAATCATGTTTTCTACTTCAGGTTTTAATGGTTTTCTTCTTATTAATTCGATTAATATAAATAAAATGTGTCCTCCATCAAATGCTGGTATTGGTAATAAATTTAAGAATCCAACATTGATACTAAGGTATGCCATTAAGAATAGTAAATCTCCTACTCCACTTTTAGCATATTCTCCAACTATTGAATAGATTCCAACAGGTCCACTAAGATCACTAACACTTACTCCACCTGTAAATAGTGCTTCTATTGTTACAAACATTTGTCTAAATAGTGCTCCCATTTTTACAAATGTATATTTTATTGCTTTGAAGAATCCTCTTGTTTTTTCTGTTTTAATACCTATTCCATATACATATGTTGTTTTCTTATTAACTTTAGTTTTCTTTGGTTTTACTTTATATGTTTCAACTGTTTTATCAGCTTTTTCTACTTTAAAAGTAGTTGGTTTTGTTTTATCAGTTAATGTTAAATATAATGTTATATCATCCATTGTTCTGATTTTGTGTTTACCAATATATAAAACTTTGTCTCCTTCTCTTAAACCTGCTGTATATGCTGGTGTATTTTCTTTTACTTCCGAAAGAATTGGAGCATAAGTTCTACTTCCCCAAATAAATGATATAGATAAAATAACTACAAAAGAAAGTAAGAAGTTAAATCCTGGTCCCATGAACATAATTAAAAATCTTTGCCATGCTTTTTTAGATTGTAATCTTTTACTTTTTGGTACTTTTTGTTCGTCATCACTTTCAGTGTCTTCTCCAGCAAGTGAACAGAATCCACCTAGAGGTATTGCTCTTATTGAATATACAGTTTCACTTTTTTTAGGTTTATGGCTCCAAATTTTTGGTCCCATTCCAATTGCATATTCATATACATATACACCCATTAATTTAGCAAATATGAAGTGTCCAAATTCATGAATTGCTACTATAACACTTAAAATCAATACAAATAATAATATGTTTATAATAATGTTCATATTTCCTCCTTAAATAATTCCGGCTACTAATATAAATGCAAGCGCAATAAAAATTAGACTATCAAATCTATCTAAAATACCTCCATGACCTGGAATTAGATCAGAGAAATCTTTTTTGTCATAATAACGCTTAATCATTGAAAAAACTAAATCTCCTAGTTGTCCTACAATACTAAGAAGTAATGTAACAATAACTAATATTGCTAATGATATACTAGAGTTAATAAACACATAATAGAAACTACTTGCTACTACAACTCCCATTAATGTTCCACCAATAAATCCTTCAATTGTTTTATTTGGTGAAATATTTGGACATAGTTTGTGTGTTCCAACAAGTTTTCCTGTTATAAAAGCAAATGTATCTGTCATAATTGAAATAATTAACAGATAAACTATTTTGTATAAATCATAATTTCTTGTAATTATTAATAGATTAAAGCTAAATCCTAAAAATAGAACAGCTCCTATTAAGAATAATCCATCTGTAATATTATAATTTTTGTTATCGTCGTAAAACACTAATGGTAATAGAAGTAAAAATATTACTAGTGCTATATTCTTGTAATCAAGTGTAAAATTAAAATCAAATGAATTCATATTTCTTGTACAAATAAACAATAATATTAAATAAGAAATAATCTTCATAAAAAGTGGAAAATTATTTTTTGATGATGCTGTATTTAATAATTCATAAAGTCCAAGAGATGCAAGCAAACACATTAAAACAAGGAATGCTTTTCCTCCTATTAATAATAGTGGTATGAAAACTACCATCATAATAATCGCACTTAAAACTCTCTTTTTCATATTGCCTCCATTATTTCTATTAATAGTATAGTACACTTCTTTGTTTTCTACAAGAAAAATGTTATAATCTTCTTGGTGATTCATGTGAAAAATGTACTATCTTGTTGCATTCTTTGTCCAAGAGAATGTAAAGTTAACAGATTAAAAGGTGAAACTGGTTTATGTATGATGACTGATAAAATAAAAGTTGCTCGTATTGCTCCACACTATTATGAAGAACCGCCTATTTCTGGTGATAAAGGTAGCGGTGCGATATTCTTTTCTGGGTGCAACTTAAAATGTATTTTTTGTCAAAACTATAATATTTCTACTAATAATTTTGGTAAAGAAATTAGTGAAAATAGTTTAGCATCTAAAATGATTAAACTTCAAAAAGAAGGTGTCCATAATATAAATTTGGTAACTCCTACTCATTTTATTCCACAGATAAAAAATTCTATTAAGCAGGCTAAGAAAATGGGACTTAATATTCCAATTGTTTATAATACAAGTAGTTATGAAAAAGGTGAGTCTTTGAAAATGCTTGATGGTCTTATTGATATTTATTTACCTGATTTAAAATATCATGATGATATGCTTGCTATGAGATATTCAAAAGCTCCTAACTATTTTAATATAGCTATTGATGCAATTGAAGAAATGTATAGACAAGTTGGACCTGTTGTTCTTGATAGTAATGGTATTATGAAAAAAGGTATTATTGTTAGGCACTTACTTCTTCCTGGACATGTTGAAGATTCTAAGAAAATTCTTGAGTATTTACATTTAATATATGGTAATAACATTTTTATTAGTATTATGAATCAGTATACTCCACTAGAGCAAGTTAAAAATATTGAAGAGTTAAATAAGACTGTTACAGACGATGAATATAATGAATTAATAGATTATGCTGTTTCTATCGGAATTGATAATGCTTTTGTTCAAGATGGTGGAACACAGAAAGATAGTTTTATTCCAGAATTTGATCTAACTGGCATATAAAAATACTTAGCTAATTACTAAGTATTTTTTTAATCACTTGCGTCTATATCAAGAGTCATATTAATTTTATAATCTTTGTATTCTTTCTTAACTTTTTCATAGATTATTTTGTATAACTCTTCTCTATCTTTTCTTTCATAATCTATTATCAAATCAAAACTTATTGTCTTTGTTTCTTTATTTAGATAGAAACCATGTATTTGAAGTACTCCTTCATGTGAATTAACTATTTTTGCAATATTTTGTCTTATTTTTAATACTTCTTTATCTTTCGTATTAAATGAATATATTCCTATTGCAAGTAAGATTACTTTATGTTTCTTTAATACTTTTTCAGTTATTCTTCTTGTTAAATCATCTATTTCAATAGCATTCATTGTGTCATCTACTTCAATATGAATCGATCCCATTAATACAAGTGGTCCGTAACTATTAAGCATTAAATCATATGCTCCATGAACTTCTTCAAATGAGTTTACTGTCTTTTTTATTTCTCTTGCTATTTCACTATCAATTCTCTTTCCAAGAATTTCACTAATAGTTTCTCTTAACATATCAAAACCAGATTTCATGATAACAATTGAAATAATGCATGCTAAGTAAGCTTCTAAATTTAAGTCAAATACCTTAAATATAATTGCTCCTATTAATGTTGATAATGAAATAATAGAATCCATTAATGCATCTTGTCCAGAATTTTTTAATGAGTCGGATTTAGTTTTCTTTCCCATTTTTTTGAAATATAATCCTAATAATATTTTTACGAAAATACATACTACAACAATTATTAATGAAACTGTTGAATAGTCTGGTGTAGTTGGATTAATAATTTTCTTTACTGATTCAATTAAAGATGTAACACCTGCATAAAGTATAATTACAGATATTATCATTGCACTTAGATACTCTACTCTACCATGCCCAAACGGATGATCTTTATCTGGTTTTTTAAGAGCAAACTTTGTTCCTATAATTGTAATAATTGAAGAGATTGCATCACTTAAGTTGTTTACTGCATCTAGAATAATTGCGATTGATGATGATAATAATCCTACTAGTGCTTTAAATACCGCTAGAAAAACATTAGCAATTATTCCAATTATACTTGTTCTTATTACTGTCTTTTCTCTTTCTTTTTCATTCATTTTAACCAATCCTTCTTTTTTTCTTTACTGCTATATTAGATAAAATTATGAACACTGTCATAAATATTAACATTACTATAGCATTTTTAAATAATAGTGTTAAATTACTAATATTAATTTTTTCAATAGTAGTTAACATTTCATTGTTTGAAATATAGTAATATGTTGGAAATACATGAGCTATTTTAAGTACAAAATCTGGTAAGTATTTAGCTGGTACAAATGCTCCGCATAAGAAACTTGAAGAAAGTGCTACTACATTTACTACCATACCTATTACATTTTTATTTGTTACTAAATTTCCAACTAGGAATGCAAATGCTGTTGTTGTAAGTACTAATATTAGTGTATTAATCATATAAATTAATCCATAACCTGTAAACATTATTTTACCTACAAGAAATAAACTAATTATTACATATAGAAGCCATACTGCTAAAGAGAATATACTACTTGAAAGAAGTAAATGCATATTATGTTTTTTATAATTAACACTACTTACTGAAGTTCTTTTTAATATATTTTTTTCTCTAAAGCTTGATAAAATTGTACTAATTATATATATGATAATTGCTAAAATACTATAACTTGCAAAGTTATAATAAGCAGTACTATTAGATAGTTCTGATACATCTACTTTTGAAGTTACTTTTACTTTAACATTCATTTTTAATACATCATCTATTTTTTTATTTAGTTCTTCTCCACTATATGAGTCTTTATAAATATTTGCTGTATCTAGATATCTTTGTACAATCATTTCAGATAAACTTGATAAATAACTAGGTGTAGTTTTTATATCTAGTTTTGGATTGTTACCTTCTAAAAAGTCATTATTAAAATTTTTAGGAATAATAATTACATAATCCACATCACCGAAGAATAAGGCATCATTAATACTTTTTTCATCATCTTCTATTTTCTTTATTTTTGAATTTTTCTTAACATATTTAATAAATCCTTTTGTAATACCTTTATTTTCATCTTTATTAATTATTACAACACTTGGTTTAGTTTGTTTAAATGTGTTGTTTGTATTATTTGTTTTAAAGTTAAGTGTTCCAAACGATAAAAGAATTACTGTATAAAGAATTACTATAAATATGTTTTTCTTTAATACTTTTAATACTGCTTTAAATACTGTCATACTTATTTCTCCTTAAAAAAATTAGTGATATTATCATCATTATTACTGATAATAATACTAATATAAATAAGTCTTTATAGTAATAGTTAAGTGAACTATAATAGTATAATCTATATAATCCATCTGTAATTAAACTAACCGGATTAATCATATTTAGTATTGGTATATTTTTATCAATGATGTATTTTGTTCCTCCANNAACTATCCACACATTGTTACTGCTATTAAAATACCTGTTTTAGCTCCTTCATTTTTCTTTAGGCAAGTTGCAAGTAAAACTCCAAGTGATAGACCTGCAAGCATTCCTGCTAGTGATATTAATATTACTCCTAGAAAGTTAGAACCATAATCTACTTTTAATACGAATATTGTATATAAGAATAATAATGTTAATCCTATTATCTGTACTATATAAGTTCCTATTAAACTACTAATTATTGTTACTCTCTTTTTAGTTGGAGATATCGAAACTCTTTTTCCTCTTTCTGACATGTTTGGTAAATTTTGATTCATTACAAACATACTTAATAATCCACCATACATACATGTCATCGCTATTAGAGTATAGAACTCTATCATAGCAAAATCATAATCATTTTCAAAAATATTATTTAATCCATCATATTCTTTTTTTGCTTTTTCAATTGAGTTATTTACTATTTCATCATAATCAACTGAAAAATTACCTTTTTCTATTTCTGATCTTATACTCTTTTCAGAAATATTAGTTATTATTTCTTCTTTTTCTATTATTTCTTCTGTTACATATTTAAAAATAGTTTGATCTGAACCATTTATTTTTATATATATTTTTGGTTTATCATTTTCTACTTTTAAATAACCAACTATTTTATCATCTTCTAATAATTTCTTTGCTTTATCTTCTGATACATATTTAGTTATAAATAATCTATCTTTATTGTTCTTATCACTTAAAGATTCAAAAGAATCATTTAATACTTTATTACTCTTAAAATTATCATCATTTACAATTCCAATTTTTATTAGATCTAACTTTTCACTTTTTCCTATATCTTTAAAAGCTAAATTAAAAAGTGTTGATAAAACTAATGGGAAAAGAAATGTCCAAAATACTAATCCTTTGTTTTTAAATATTATTTNNATATTTTAAATTATGTATAAACATTAGTCTCTTAGTTCCTTTCCTGTTAATTCTAAGAATACATCATTTAAGGTTGGTCTTTCAGAATAAATTTTAGAGTATTTTACATTTTCTTCTTTTAAGAAATCAATTAAGTTACCTAAGTTATTTGTACCTTTTCTATAAGTAATAACTAATAAATTGTTGTTTAATGTTACATTTTCCACATGCTTTAAAGTTCTAACTTTGTCTAATAATGTTTCTTTTTGATCTATTAGTTCTACACTAACTTTTTCTTTTATTTTAGCTAATTCTTTTAATTCATCATTTGTACCACTTGCTATTATTTTACCTTTATCAAGTATTATTACTCTATCACAAAGGATTTCAACTTCTTCCATATAGTGAGTTGTATATACAATAGTTGCTCCATTATCTCTTAGTTTTTTTATTCCATCAAGTATATTGTTTCTACTTTGTGGATCAACTGCTACTGTTGGTTCATCTAAAAATATTAATTTAGGTTTATGTGCTATTCCACAAGCAATATTTAACCTCCTTAGAAGTCCTCCTGATAATTGTTTTGGATAGAATTTTAAGAATTCTTCTAGTCCAACTAATTTAACTGCATCCTCAATATATTTTTCACGAGTAGTTTTATCTTTTATATATAAGCCACAGAAATAATCTATATTTTCATATACTGTTAATTCTTCAAAAACAGCTACATCTTGAAAGATAACTCCTATTTTTTCTTTAATACTATAGCTATCTGGTTTCATCTCTTCACCAAATATTTTTATCTTTCCATCACTAAACTCTAAGAGAGATAAAATACAATTAATAGTTGTTGATTTACCACTTCCATTAGGTCCTAGTAACCCTAATATTTCTCCTTCTTTAACTTCAAAAGAAATATCGTCTACTGCTTTTAAGTTTTTATATTCTTTTGTTAACTTCTTTACTTCAATAACATTTTTCATAATAACTCCTTAAAATTTATATAAATATTATACAATATAAATTACATTTTTACATCCATATTATATTATTAAATTGACTTTATATTTTTTTATAATATAATATACTCTATATTAATTGGTGATTTTTATGAATAAAGCTGAGCAAAAAGAGTTTAAAAAAGAAATTAGTAATATTAGAAGATTAAATAAATTTCAAAGAATTAGTATGAAAAAATACTTTTTAAGTTCTCTTTTTTATAGTGTTGTTATGTTTGGGTTTAATAATGAAATTACAGATGAAGTTTTAAAAATAAATGAAGAAAGTTCTAAAATTAATAATACAGAAGATGAAATTCTTTCTTTTTTAACAAAATATAAAAATTTAATTGATTATAATGAAGGAATAAAAATTATCAACTTACTTGATGAATTAAATGAAAAAACTATTAGATATTATTATGAACAACTTGATAATATAGATGAAGCTTGTGAAATTAACAATAGAAATCGTGTTGTAAGGGATAGAAAAAAATTTGATTCTCTTATAGATTCTAATTATTATAGAATACTTGTTTTTGCGTTGATAATAAATTTTGATGATATTAAAAAATTTTTAAATTTTAATGATTATTTTTGGAATGATTTATATGACAAGATATATTTTTTAGATCCTGACGAGTCATATGAAAAAGATAATTATGGTATTAGTTTTTTAGATGATGAAGTTAAAATAGTTTTACCTAAGATAGTTAATTTAGATACTTCAATTATTTCAATCAATATTCTTGTTAATATTTATAATAAATTTTATAAAGGAAAAATAGATTCAAAAAAAATGGAAGACGATTTTAAAAATAATTATTTAGTAAAAAAAATAAAAAGATAGAAATCTATCTTTTTTAATCTAGTTTAACTTTTATATAATATCCAATATCAGCCATAACAATAAGCTCATATTTAAGATTATCTAGTACTTTTTTATATTTTGTATAGTCTTTATTTTTTATTACAAGTTTATCTATGCTTAACTTTTTTATACCATTCATATTTTTAAACTTTGCTCTACTAATATCTAATACATTTATATGATTATCTTTTAGTAAGTTAAACCCCTGTATTTGCATATTTTCAAATGTTAAATTAGCTAAGTTTAATTCATTTATCAATTCAAAATTAAAGTTTTTACAATCATTTATTCTTAATTGAATAATATTTTTAAGATTATTTATTGTAGAAACAGATTTTCTTATTGTGCATTTTCTTAGTAATAAGTTTTCTAAATATGGAAGATCTTCTAACGTGTTAAATAGATTTGTTGTTAATAGTGTATTTCTTATTTCAAGATATTTTAGATTTTTAAATAATTTTAAGTCACTAAAAGAAACTGATTGTTTTTCATTATTTTCATCTTTACCATCAATTGTTAAAGACTCAACTTCTAAAATATCAGAATAACCTATTTCATCTATACTTTTGTCAAATCTTTCTATTAAATAATCTTTAATAGATTGTGTCAAAATCTCCATAAACTACTTCTCCCCATGTTTCTATTATACTATTTTTTTATTTATTTACAATCTTATGTGTAAAATAATTGTAAATATAGTGTAAATTGTACACATTATAAAAAATACAAGTTTTATTTGAACTTGTATTTTTATCCTTTTTTTCTTACTCTTAATGAGTATCTTTATTTTACATTATTTAAATTTTGTATATTTTGAGTAAATATACAATCATAATCTTTATTTGGATTATAAGTATTATTTACAAAGAATCCAAAATTAACTCCACTTCCTGTATAAGAAAGTCCTTCAACTTCTCCTGCAGTCTTAATGAAATATGTTCCTTTATATTCACCTGTTGATGCATTATAAACATCTAATTCATTTCTAGTTGTACCGATTATTTCANNGACCTATTTTCATCATATCTTAAAACAAGAATATATCCTTTATAAGAACCGATATCTTGAGCAGTATATCTCAATCTCTTTATTATTTGTGTTTTTGGTGCTTTAGATATCTTTGATGCAGGGTATCCAAGTATATACCAACCACTTACTGCATAGATATAATCATTACTTGAAGAGTATTCAATAGCAGTTGGTGAATAACTTCTAGTATTAGTCTTCATTGTTCCCCAGGAAATATTTGCGTTTGATTTTGTTATGTCACTATACTTGTATATACCATATGATTTCTTATTTGTCATACCTATGTATATTTTTTTTCTTTTTGAATCATATGCAATTGCATTGGCATGTCCTAAATCTTTATTAACTGTAAGTTTGTTTACTTGTTTACCATTTTTTCTTTTTATGACATGAATATTTACTTGAGATTCATTTCCATTTCTTTTAGCAGCAACGTAATAATTTCCTGCTACTACAAATCCTTGAGCTGAAGAACATGAACCACTAGTTGGAACATTTAAACATTTTGCGCTAGTTAAATCAATAGTACCTAGTATTTTGTCGTTTTGTTTCCAATTTGCGTATAAGTCAACTGTACAATTTTCTTTTGAAGCATCACAGAAATCAGATGCTTTATACTTTTTAGATTGAGAATATGCTGTACCTGTACCATTAGCTTTAGAATTCCATTCATCATTAGAATATATTTTATAATTCTTTCTAGCTATATTTATATAGTCTGAATTATTGTAGTTTGTTAAATCAGCTGTTCCTCCATATTCTATTTTTTGACATATTTCATTACTATTACATAATATCATATCTTTTTTACTTGAAATTTTATTACTTCTATTACTAGATAAACTTCCTCCGTTCATATGATATCTTATTAGAACATAATTTTTAACTGATACATTTAATGTTGCTTTCTTATTATTGTTACTTGTAGCTGTTATTGTTGCATTACCATTTCCTTTAGCTGTTATTTTACCATTTTTATCGACTTTTACGACTTTGGTGTTAGAGCTTTTCCACTCCAAACTACTATCAGTTGCATTTGTTGGAGTAACAGTTGCTTTAACCGTCGTCTTATCTCCATTTTTTAAATTTATACTAGTTTTCTCAAGTTGAACCTTTGATACCAGTATATCTTGCCAATTAACATATAAATCAACTGTACAATCCTTCTTAGAAGCATCACAAAAATCAGATGCTTTATACTGCTTAGATTGAGAATATGTTTTTCCTTTTCCATTAGATTTAGTATTCCATTCTTTAGATGAAGTAACGGTATAGTTATTTTTTTCTACATTTAAGAAATTTTCATTATTATAATTAATTAATCCATTTTTATTTAATTTACTGTCACTTTCTACTTTTTGACAAACAGTATCATTATGACAATATACCTTTTCCCATTTTGAAGTAATAGCATCACCTTTCTTTTTAGCTAATTTTCCACCATTCAAATGATATTTTATAATTACATAATTAGGATCTTCTACTTTTATTATACAGCTGTCTGATTTTCCATTTCCAGTAGTTGCTTTAATTGTAGCTTTACCTTCTTTTATTGCAGTTACTTTTCCATTTGAATCTACTTTTGCTACTTTTGGGTTTGAACTAGTCCATTTTATAGTAGTAGTTGAATTACTATTAGTAACAGTTGATTTAATCTTAGTTGATTCACCTTTTTTTATTGAAATGGATGACTTTTCCATCTTTATAGTTGTAGTAGAATTTATACTTGAAGTTGAAGTGTTACTTTTCCAGTTTGCATACAAGTTAACTATAATGTATTCTCCATCTTCTCCTAACATACTACTAAACTCGTCTATGGTATAAGTCTTTGATTGACTAAAATAAACCTTTTTATTATTCTCTCTTCTATTAAGTGCATACCACTCCTTTCCTTGCTCCATACTATAACCACTTCTTTGTAAAGTGAATGTTACTCCATCAATACTGTTAATTTTTGAGATTACAGTTTGTCCATCTCCAGAATAAGTAGCATCACTTCTTCCAGTTTTATCGTGTATAATAGAGTTCTGTTCAACACTGAAACCTTTAGTTTTTGTTGTTCCTCTATTAGCATCAAAATAAATTTGAATTTCTTTTGCATTAACATCAAATATAAAGATATTTAATATTATTATTAATAGTAAACCTTTAAAAATATTTTTCAATTTGGACACCTTCCTTCTATAATTAAGAATAACAAAAAAAAATAAAGAAAAACAATATTTTCTTTATTTATAAGCTTTATTCTATAAATTTAATTTTCTTCATCTAAATCAGAGTCTATTTCAGATTGCTCTTCTGAATCTTCTTCTTCATTATATTCTTCTTCTGAATCCTCTTCTTCATTATATTCTTCATCGGATGATTCTTCTTCATAAGATTCATCATCTAAATCAGTTAATTCTTGTTCTAATTTATTTAATTTTTTTGTTATTTTATCTTGAGGTTCTGCCTCTACAATAAACCATCCTTTTTTAAACCACAACTCATATGTTTCTCTTTGAAGTTCAGCAACGTCTGTAAACATTTCAAAAATAGTTTGATATAGTTTTTCATGGCTTGCCTCAGTAAGTGCTACTGTTAGATTTTTTTCTAAATCTTTACATACAGTTAATATTCCTTCTATATAGTCTTTATCAGTTAATACTAATCCTTTAGCAACTTCTGTTTTTGTATTGCAAATTTCTGTACTATTCATTAGAACCTCCTTGTCTTAATATATCTAAAACTATTTCCATGTGATTGTAGAAAATATCAGATGCTTTTTCCATTAATTCTCTTATTTCTTCATCTTCCACATTATCAATTCTGTTAATAGTTTTTTTGAATGCTCCATAATGCCAATGAAACATATCACATAAATAATTTAAATCTTTACCTGTAAATACTTCAGGTACTGTTTCGTAATTCATATTATTCTCCTTTCATATTTAGTATTAACTACATTTATTTTTTTATTCATTTTTTAGGTAGTCATTATATCAAAATAAGTTTTTAATTAATATAATATTATGAAAGGAGATTTTTATATGTACGGTTATATGTATCCTGTATATGGATATCCAGTTTATGGTGGAAATAATAATAATGATGGTTTTGGTTCTGGTTGGATTTGGGGAATAATTATTGTATTATTTATTATATTCTTCTTATTCTGGGGAAATAATAATAATTATAACAATTATAATGGTAGATAAAAAAAGAGATCAAGTTTGATCTCTATTTTTTTACATATCCATGTCCACCTGTTGTATAATCATAATTATCTATAGATATATCTTTTTGTTTTATACCTAAATAATCTTTTAAAGAATTAACCATTTGTACATATTTATTAGTTGCACCTTCAAAATCATTTTTCTTAACAGATTCACTAGCGCTAACTAAATAAGTGTCATATATTCCTTGCCATACTTCTTTATCATGTGTTTCTGAATATTCCTTATTTATTAATCCAGCTATTTCTGGTCCAACATAATCATATTCCATTAAAATGCCTTTAAACTTTTCAGATTTTTGTAAATATTCTCCTCTAAGTCTTCTCATGTTTTCAAGGACTTCACAACCATCTTCTTTTCCTAAAATATCACAAACTATTGTTGTTATATAACATCCTCCAGAATAGTTTCTTGGTTTTTGATTATCACATGTCTCTCCTGGCCAGTAATATGTTCTATACCAGCTACAATATCCTTTTACGTTATCACCTTGAAAATCATAGTAAACACAACCACCACATTGATTATCATAATATCTACTCATTTTGTTTTTCCCCCACTCATAAATATGCACGTATTATATCATATTTTTTTGATTTCGTCAATTATTTATAGAAGTATACAAGTACTTTTTCTATTACATTATACTGTTTTTCTCTATCAATTATAAAATCATCATTTTCATCAATAAACTCATCTAAATATTCTAATTCACCTATTTTCTTTTTTTTGCTAGATAGTGTTATATAAGTATCATGCAGATTTTCTACTGTATTAATATTACTTGCTAAAGTCATATATTTTCTTTTAGTAATTCTTTGAACTTCCATCAAATATAAGAGACTAAAAGTCGCTAATAACATAGAAAGCCTATCTGTGTTTTTTGAAATTATAACGCAATCATTTCTATAGTCAATCATATATCTTTTTAATAATAATGGAATAATATTAGTTACATGTTCGTTATAATTACATGCATCAATATCTATAAACTTTACATTACCAGTATTGTCTATCAATATATT
The DNA here is from genome assembly GCA_002477275.1 of Caryophanales bacterium UBA7476. GTDB lineage: Bacteria > Bacillota_I > Bacilli_A > RF39 > UBA660 > CAG-417. Next base: position 12,424 of record DLOU01000048.1, on the reverse strand, counting down.
ATCAAATGATAGATCTTGAACAATTATTCCATTTTCATGTATTTCTCTTAAAATAAGTGATGCTTTTTTTAGTGCATTAAGAATTTCTTTTACATTAACATATCTTGGATTAATAAACTTATCATATATATTAATTGAATTTTTAAAGTTTTCTGTCGTGTATCCTTCAAGTTTTCCGTTTTGAATTATTAACTCTATCGGCATCATTAAATTATCTATTTTGATTCCATTCATATCTAATAATTTTAAATAAAGATTGTTTTTTTCTTCTTCAGTAAATTTATCTAATATCTTTATACATTTATCATCACTTTTATACATTGTACTAGTAGTTCCTTGAATACTGCATTTTTTTAATTTGCTAAAATCTATATCTCCTAACTTTATTTTTTCCATATTTTCCTCTTTTTATTTCTTGGTATTATTAATTGTTAAAAATAATTTTTTTTCTTCTTCAATTAAACTTGGACTATTTAATAAATTATCAATTTTTATCATTTTTTGATACATTTCTTCATTATAATCTTTCTTATTACTATTTTTATATTTTTCATAATCTTTCATCTCAAAATAATCATTAAATTTTTCAACAAACTTTGAAACTTCTTCCATATGGTGTATACCAATTTCTTCTAATTCCTTTAGAAGTTTCTCACTAGCTATTTGACCATCATATCTTTTTAGTAATCTTTTTGGTAAATTAACGTGTTTTATTTCTGCAATTTCTTTTGTTCTTTTTAAATATACTAAACTTACTAACTTTATTTTTTGATTTTCATGAAGGTAACTAAATTCTCTTTCAAAATAATAATAAATACCAATAATTCTTCCTATACTTGGCATACCATTTTCATTAAAAACTATTGTGTATCTATTCATAATAATTTCTCCTTTTTTGGTTGTTATTGTAACATATTTTATAATATTTGAAAACAAAATAAAAAGAGATTTATATCTCTTTTATCTGTGAAATTTACTTTCTTTTATTTCATCATTTACTTTGGAATAAATATTCATATCCCAAAGTCTCCCATTAATGTAATAAGCATTTAATCTAATTCCATTTAATTCAGCAACTTTTTCATGTAATTTTATAGATGGATTATTGAATTCAAATACAGAGCTTGTAACACTTGCTACTCCTGTTTTGAATAGTTCGTTATAAAAACTATTAATTACTTTAGTACCTAATCCTCTATTTTGTAGTTTTGGATCTATTCCAATTTCTACTTCTACATTTTTTCCATCAGCATTAGTTCTCAAAGTATTAATATATCCCGCATAATTATTATTTTCATCTAATACAACATACGTATAGTTCATTAATGCTTTTGTGATTCCATATTTTTCATTTCCCTTTTGTAAAAAGTATTTATCTTCTCCTAATGGAATTGTAAATTCTTCTCTATTTTGCATTGCTTTTATATGAGAATTTAATACACTATTAAAATCTATATTTTCTTCTTCAAATGCTATAGGAGATACCATTTTAAATCCATTATCTAATTCTATTTTTTTACTTAATTCTTTACTGTCTGTTTCAAAAGATGAAATTGAAGCAACTCTATTATCTGGAATATATATTCCACTATCTTTTTTCATAAATGGGACATGTTGAAACATCATATTGGATTCAACGTTATCTCCAGTTTTTGCTCCATATGGAATACTACCATAATAATTCATATTTGTATTTTTTAATATATCTAGTAAATTATTATTACTTCCGCTTACTGATAATGATATATTATGAACACTTGATGCGTGTGCATAATTAATATAGTCATCAATAATTTCACCAGGTAATTCGTTTACTATTTCATCTCCTAATTTTTTATCTAGGAAAATATTTAAGTTTGCTCTTTTATTAGACCAAATTAAACTACTTAATCCTATTATTCCAATTGGTTTATCTTTACTCATTATTGTAAATGGCATTTGTAATCTCGGAATGGCATAGTCTTCTGAATACTTTTCTAATAATTCTTCACTTATTCCTGGGACTAATAAATTATTTGATATTATAATATCTGCTGATGGATATACTTCTTGTTTTTCTACTTCTACTTTTTTGTTTGTTGAAAAAAACACTTCATCTAATTTTGTAATATTTATTGAATCTGAGATATATTTTCTAAATTCATTTACTATTTCTATTTTTTCTTCTTCTGATATTGATCTATTTACTTCAAATCTAAGTGATGCTACATCATCTTTTGCATCAATATTATATAATCCAATAAAACCAATATAATTTCCCTCTTTGTCAAGAATAGTAGCTCTATAAGTTGTAGGCAAAGTCTTTAATATATCATTTACCTCATCTTCTGATATTCTTGAATTTCTTTTAATTAGCTCTTTTGATTCCTCAATATATGCATCAAAACTTCCTATGTAAAAATTATCTGTTTCTAGTTTACTTACAAAATTATCTTTCATAAAGACTCCTTCTTCTTATTCTTAATAAGATTATATCACTTTTTTGCAAAAAAAAAATCAATTCACTAAAGAATTGACTATTTATTTACAACTCAAACACTTTTGTTTGAATTAATTTATATGGTGCCTCCGGTCGGACTCGAACCGACACGATATTGCTACCACTGGATTTTGAGTCCAGCGCGTCTACCAATTCCGCCACGGAGGCATTTGCAAAAACATTATATCATATTTTATATAAAAAAAACAATAAGTTATAATTAACTCATTGTTATAGTACTTCTTCTTTATATTTTGAATTGTATAAATCAATTGTTTCTGATTCTTCCTCTACTTCTTCATTATAAAAGTCTTTCATATCAGGTAACTCTTCTATTTTACTTAATCCAAAATAATCTAAAAACTCGCTTGTTGTTGAATATAATATTGGTCTTCCTGGAAGATGACTTCTTCCACTTTCCTTGATTAATCCTTTTGCAACTAATTTTCTTACCATTTGAGATGTACTAACACCTCTTACATCATCAATTTCTGCTCTTGTTATTGGCTGATTATAAGCAATTATTGCAAGTGTTTCAAGTGCTGCTTGACTTAATGTATTAGTCTCTGGATTCTCAATTAATTTTTTATAATAATCTTTGTGCTCTCTTTTAGTGGTAAGTTTAATTTTATTACCTAGAAAGTCAATTCTAATTCCTCTATTATTATCATTATAACTATCTTTTAAAGACATTATTAATTCTTTTGCTTCTTCTTCCTCTATTTCAAGTACACTTGTTATTTGTTCTATATTTAATCCTTCTTCACCTACAACAAATAAAAGTCCCTCTAATACTGCTTGTTTATTCATGTCCTACCTCACATATTATGTCATCAAATGCTTTTTCTTGACTTATTATTAATTCCTTTTCTTTTGCCATTTCTAGTATTGCTAAAAAAGTAGCTACTACATATTCTTTACTATAATCTTCAAAAAGTTCAAAGAATGATACTTTCTTTTTTGTATGTAAAATACTTTTTATTCTTTTTCTTCTTTCTGATACAGTTATTTCTTTTTCAGTTACTTTTGTATGAATGGGTTTTTCTTCACTTTTTCTTTGTAAAAATTTTTTAAAAGCATCAACTAAATCATCTACACTTAGTTCTGATGATAACTTAACTTCTTGATCCATATATTCTTTTATGTCGCCAGGTGCTTTTGTATATATTTCGCTTCTTATTTCCTCTTTTTCTTTTAGTGTTTTAGTTATTTCTTTGTATGCTTCATATTCTAAAAGTCTATTTACCAATTCTTCTCTTGGATCAATTTCCTCTTCTTCAGTTTCTTCTTCTTCTCTTTTTGGAAGAAGCATCTTTGATTTAATATACATAAGTTCAGATGCCATAACTAAGTATTCACTTGTTACCTCTAAATTCATTTCTTCCATTTTATCAAGGTATGCTAAATACTGATTAGTTATTTCTTCTATTTCAATATTTAATATATCCATCTTACTTTCTTTTACTAAGTGAAGAAGTAAATCAAGTGGACCATTAAATTCATCAATTGTAAAATCTAAATTCATACAAATCATCCTAACTATAACAATTATAACATAAAATTTAAAATATAAGTATTTTTACAAACAAAAACGAGCAATAAATGCTCGAATTTTATTATTTAGTATTTTTTACTCCTGTATATGAATATGAACCATCAGAGTTAATATTATATGTATATGTATATTGAGCAACATCATTTGAATTTTCTTTTATGTATTTAGAAAATTTAGTTTCCCAAGTATTTCCTAATGTATTTGTCATTTCATCTTCAGTTAAATCTTTTATTTTTGTTTTCTTTCCATAATCTTTGTACATAGCACTTGTTTCAGCATCTATAAATACAACACCTGAAACTATTTCAAGTCTGTTCTCATATTTTGTTGCTGATAGAATTGTATCTACTTTTCCAAAGCCTGATGTACCACCACATCCACCTGTTACTGCTTCATATATTTTTTGCGATTCATTATACTTAAAGTTTGCACAATATAATTTAAACTCTGCAACTTTTTTATATGTATTTGAACCAAAAACTGTTTCATATGCAGCTTTTACTTTTTCTTCAGATACATTTTCTATTGTATATGTACCTTCATTTTTAGTATTAATATCTTTCTTGAAAATGTTATATGCAAGTCCCATCTTATAATCTTCAGTCATATCTGATACTTTTAATTCTGAACTATTATATACATTTTCATCTATTCCTACTCCTAAATGATTATTAGAATTATAATATAAATCTTGTACTTCTGTGCTTTCTATATCTAATTCTTCTTTCTTTTCTTCTTTTTCTTTAGTATTAGAAGTTGAATCTTTTTTCTCTTCAATTTTAGTTTCTTTCTTACCTAATGATATATATCCTTTATCATATGCAATAAACCCAACTAAACCTAAAACTACTAGAATTAGTAAAACTATTACAATTTTTGAACCTACTCCCTTTTTCTTTTCTTCTTTTAACTCTTCTTTTAATTCTTCTTTTTCTTTCATATAATCCTCCTTATTATTATTTTAAATCAATTATTTTTTTTCTTCAATATATTTATATCATTTTAATTATTTTAATTTTTTTGTTATAATATTTTTAGGTGGTTTTATGAAAAAATTTACTATGAGAGATGAAGAATTTATCTGCAAGAATTGTGGAAAAAAAGTTTTACCTCTTAATTATACCGCTAGAGATCATTGCCCTTACTGTTTATATTCTCTTCATGTTGATATTAATCCTGGTGATAGAGAAAATGATTGTAAAGGATTACTAAAACCTATTGGTATTGAAAAATTTAAAGATACATATAAAATATTGTACAAATGTGAAAAATGTAATCAGGATCATAAAAATATTATGGCTAGTGATGATGATATGGATTTAATAATTATGTTATCTGTTAATAATAATTAAAAAGACTTTAGAAATTCTAAAGTCTTATTTTATTCTTATATACATTTTACTCTTTATTTATAAAATTGCTAGTTTTGAGGCTTGAAAATTAATGTTAAGAAAAATGCAAAAATAATGGCTGCAGAAATACCTGATGCTGTTAAATCAAACATTCCCATTACAAGCCCAAATATGCCATGAGATTCTGCTGCATGAAGTCCTCCATGTATTAATTGATGTCCAAAACTTGTGATTGGAACCATTGCTCCTCCTCCAACTTTTTCAACTATTCTATCATATACATTAGATACATCTAGAAATGATCCAATTACTACAAATAAACTTGTAATATGTCCTGGTGTTAATTTTGTATTATCTAAAATAATTTGCGCTATTAAGCATACAAATCCACAAAATAAAAATGATAAAACTATTTTTTCCATTAAATCGCCTCCAAGCTAATTGCATGAGCTATACTTAAAATATTCTCTTTTTGATATAGGAAAGTTGGACTAAATAATGCTCCTGTTGCAACTAATAATACTCTTTTTAATTTTTTCTTTTTCATTTGATCAAGTATAAAACTATATGTTACAAGTGCACTACAAACTGGTCCACTTCCTCCAGCTAATACTTCTTTTTGTTTCTTTAAATCATATAAAATAACTCCACAGTCATTATAATTTTTTGTTATATTTATTCCATTCTCTTTCATTAAATATTCTTTTAGAATTTCTTTACCATAGATACCTAAATCTCCTGTTAATATCAAATCATAGTAATCTTCTTTTCTGTTTAAGTCTTCTAAATGTCTTCTTATAGTATCTGCAGCTGCTCCTGCCATTGCTGCTCCCATGTTTAATGCATCATTTTGGTTGTAATCAATTATCCTTCCAATTGTTGCACTTTCTATTTTAATATCACTTTTTACATTCGAAATAATAGCACTTGCTCCACCGGTTGCAGTAAATGTAGCTGTTTTTGGTTTAGGTGCTCCATATTCAGTAGGATTTCTAAATTGTTTTTCACTTGACATATTGTGTGAACATGTTGAACAAAGACATGTTTTTATATTTCCGTTTTCTATAAAATTTGATCCTATAATTAGTCCTTCAACATTAGATGCACAAGCACTATATACTCCAAGAAACGGTTTTTCTAATTCTTCAGCTGCATAACAAGATGCAGATACTTGATTTAATAAATCTCCTGATATTACTAAATCAATATTTTCTTTTGTCATTTTATTTTTTCTTAGTACTTTTTTCATACTCTCTTTTAATAATTTTACCTCTGCTTTTTCCCATGTTTCTTCATCACAATATAAATCTTTATAACTATCATCAAAATATTTTGATAGTGGTCCATTATCTTCATATGGACCTACTACTGTATATGTATTATTTAAAAATACATTTTTATATTTAAATGTCATAGTCCACCTCCAATTAATAACCTTATTACTCCAAATGTCCAAGCAGAAACAACTCCATAAACTATTACTGATCCTGCTAGTTTAAATGCATTACTTCCTATTCCATAAATAGGTCCTTCTTTTTTATAATCAAGTGATGCACTCATTATTGAATGTGCAAAACCTGTTATTGGAATTAATAATCCACATTTTGCAAAATTAACCCATTTGTCAAAGAAGCCTAATGCTGTAAAAAGAGCTGCTATAAAAATTAATGTAATAATCATATATACAGAACTCTCGCTTCTTGAAACATGCCAAAAGAAACAATAAAGTTCAATTAATCCCTCTCCAAATGCGCCAACTAATCCTCCTGTAATATAAGCAATTAATAAATTTTTACTTTTCTTTTCTTCCGGTTTATGTTTTTCAACTATTTCATCATATTTTTTATTAATCATATTATCACCAGTTTTAGTGTTTGCGATATTTAAATTTTTATGTAAAAAAAATAAACTTTTTTTAGTTTATTTTTTTAATCCATCTGTAAATTCAATTTTCTCTTCTTGCTCAGTTTCTTCAAGCATTTCTTTTAAATGATTTTCTTCTGTTTCAAATGATCTTTGCCAATCTGCAAATTTCTTTCTTTGAACTTCTCTATCAATTTCATATTTAATGCATGATTCACTTAAATATTTTGTTCCTTTATAATAATCTTTTCCAAGTGTTCTAGCTATTTTTTCAGGAAAAAACTTTAATCTATCTATTTCATCAGTTTCTAGTCCTTGCAATCTAAATTCTTCTAATATTTCAGCTTGCTTTTCTTTATCTAAATAAGATATATAATTACTATTTCCTATACAAATAGTTTGGTCATAATCTTTTATTAAAATACCTAAAATGAATTCTCTTGGTACTCTTCCAATTTTTCGTACAAAATCTTCTATTGGTAAAAATGATAGTCTTTTATCATCTTTTGCAATCCACTCTAAATCATCTGGATATGTTCCTAGATAATAATCTTTTCCATCTATTCCTTGAATAGAACCTGGTACTGCAACTATAACACCTGCTGGTATAACATTATTATCAACTTGTTCATATAATTCTTCTACTGATTTATCTATTTTCTCTTCAAAGTCAGTACTCCCTTTCATATATACTGTTCCTGTTAGTCCTACTCCTTCAAAAGTTTTAAACATTAATCCATTTTCAAAAATACTATCTGCTAACTCATTTATATTTTCTATTTCATTTCTCAATCCGCAAGCATGTGTACCTATAGAGTATATCTCTTCTGGATTCAAAAAAATTTTCAAGTAACTAGAGTTACTCTTAACATCTTCTTTACTCATACTGTTTCTCCTCTTTGAAAATTACTATAACATCTACTTTTTTATATGTCAAAAAAAACTAAAGTTTTACCTTTAGTTTTTGTAGTATTTTATTCTCCTTTCTTGACACTTGTACTTGGCTAATTCCTAATTCTTCTGATAATTCGCTTTGAGTATATCCTCTAAAGTATCTGTCATATATTAGTTTTCTTTCTTCTTCTGGTAATTGTTTTAATACCTCTTTTAAATCAAGATAATCACTATTTAAATTCTTATCATATATTTTAACAAAGTCATACAATGTACTCTCATCATTTTCTTTTACATAATCTAAACTTTCCACATTTTTTGTTAATAATTCTACTTCCTTTATTTTTTCTTCATCTATTTCAGTCATTAAAGAAATTTCTAGGTCGGTTGGTTTTCTTCCTAATTTTTGATAGAGTAATTCTCTATACTCCTCTATTTTCTTACTCAGTCGAATCATGTCCCTACTTACTCTTATGTTTGTGTTTTCTCGCATAAATTGTGTTACTTCACCAATTATATAATCATATGCATAACTTGAAAATTTTGCATCTTTTTCTTTGTAATTTTTTAAGGCTTTTGCTAGTCCCNNTGCTTGATATAAATCTTCGTAATCACCATAGTACTTATATCTGTTTATTATACTTCTTACTAAATTTTCATATTCTAGTATATTTTCCATATAATCTCCTATAAGCTCAATATATTATAAATTTCTTCTTCATTATCTACATAATACATATCATAATTTCTTGTACCAAAAATATTCTTATTAATTTTATCTATTCCATATATCACAACTCTCCCACATTTTAGGAATATTTCTGTTAATAAATTTTTAAAACTATTTAGAAATGCATTACTAAAGTAATTTAAGTGATTAAAATTAAATGCATAATAACTCATACCTTGATCGTTAAGCATAAATTCTACTTCTTCATTTAAATTTTCTATAGTTTTTTCTGAGATAAAATTTTCAATTGATATAAATAAGATTCCTTTGTTAATATTTGTGTATAACATATTTCCTCCTTGAAAAGAATATAAACTACTTTTATTATTTTTTAAAGTGATTCGACAAAACCAGACTTTTTATTCGTTCGACAAAATTTTACAAAAAAAGAATAGAGATTTCTCTATTCTATGAATTTAAAGATTCTTTAGTATATAATTTTTTATAGGTTTCACTTGAATTTAATAGTTCTTCATGTGTTCCAGTTTCTGTAACTTTTCCTTTTTCAACTATATGTATTATATCAGCATCAATTATAGTTGATAATCTATGTGCTACTATTATTACTGTATGATCTTTTACTAAGTTATCTATTGTTTTCTTTATATATTCTTGAGATTCATTATCAAGAGCACTAGTTGCTTCATCAAATAAGATTACTTTACTTTTCTTTGATAATGTTCTTGCAATTGAAAGTCTTTGTTTTTGACCTCCGGAAAGATTTACTCCACCTTCACCTAAAATAGTGTCATATTTTTTAGGTAGAGACATTATATATTCATCAATATATGCTTCTTTAGAATACTTTCTGATTTCTTCTAATGTTATATCTGGATTAACTAATTCAAAGTTTTCTTTTATAGTTCTATTAAATATAAATGGTTCTTGCCTAATAATAGAAATATTACTTCTTAAACTTTCTTCAGTTAATTTCTTTATATTAACACCATCTAATAATATTTCTCCTTTATTAGGATCAAATATTCTTGTAAGTAAATTAAATAAAGTTGATTTTCCTTGTCCTGATTTTCCTACAATTGCTATTTTCTTATATGGTTCTATTTTTAAATTAAAGTCATTTAGAGTTACATCTTCATTTGGATAATTAAATATGACGTTTTTAAACTCTATTTCCCCTTTTATATTCTTTAACTCTTTTTTACCATATTTTTCATCTTCATATAATTTATTTTCAAGTATTTCATTTACTCTACTAATTGAAACAATTGTTTTTTGATATGTTTGCATGAAATCATTTAAGTTTTCAATTAACCACATATATCTATAAATATAATATGTCATAGCTATAAAGAATGTTAGACTTACTTTCCCATAATATAGAAGTATAACACACAAAATAAATGTTCCTACTTCAAGTATAGATTTAATAAATCTAGAAATAATATTAAACTCTTTTTGAAGATCTATTTCTTTTTCTGATTTTTTATAAATCATTTTAATAATATCTTCCATATTATTAATTAAACTATTTTTTATACCTAGTGTTTTTATTTCTCTTATTCCTCTAATTGATTCTGTTGTTAAAGCTGTAAATTTATCTTGTTCCGATTTTCTTTCTTTATGTATATTTTTTAACTTAGGATTATATATTTTTATTACTACTAATAAAATAGATACTAGTACAACAATTTCTAATCCTATAATCCAAGAATTAATAAATATATAAACTATTATTATTAGGGATGCTACTAAAGATGAAAACATATTTAGAATTCTTCCAAATGCAAATGAAAGTGTATCAGCATCATTTGTTATTCTATTAATAATTTCTCCAGATGATTTTTCTTCATATGCTACCGCTGGTAAATCAAGTGCTTTTTTATAGGTGTTAAATCCTAGTCTTCTTGTTAAAATACTTTCAACTTTATACAGCATTGAATTTGCTTTATGGATTAAAAATCCATCAATTGTTAGTTCTATACCAAGATAAATTAATAAATAAATAATTGCATTCTTTAACTCCATTTTTGTTATTGATTCTACGGCTTTACCATTTAAATATCCTGTTGATATTTCTGCTATTCCGTGTATAAAAATGATAATACTTGCGATTATTAATTTATTTTTTTCTTTTCCAATTAATTTTATTAGAGGTTTAAATTCTTTTAAATTTTTCATTTTTACCTCCACAATAAAAGACTATCCTTTTAAGATAGTCTCAATATAATTTTTATAATTATTTTTGAGCAGAAAAACGGATAAATTTTTCCCCTCTTTTATTTGAAACTACCATATTATTACTATTAAAACTAAATTTAACCATTTTTCTCACTCCTTTCTCTTTAAATTCCCCTAAATATTATCATACTTTTATTTTTCTGTCAACCATTTTAATTTGACACTATGTTTTTAAGTACCCAATCATAATCTTCTTGATTATAAATTTGTCCACAATAATTACATTTGCCACTATGATTAATATCCATATTTGCTCCACAGTTTGGACACTTAATTACTTTTTTTCTCTCTTTATAATCATTTTTTCTTTCAAACTCTAATATATTATTTTTCTCTATTCTGCTAGTATCATTTCCTCTAATTTTTTTTCCTGTTGTTTTATTTTCTACATAATCAAGGTATNNTTGATATTAATTGAACTTTTAAAATAAAAGTATTTTCAGTTTCAATACATTCAATAATTTTTGATTCTTTTACATTTATTTCTCCAAATATTTGCCTTTCATTTTTACTATCTAATTCATCTAATTTATTTTTAAAATCTTCATATACATTTTCACTTACAAAATGTTTTACTTCTTNNTTCCTTTCATTAAAGCTAAATATAGTTGTATGAATACGTTATCTATAAATGATAAGAATTTACTTTCTGAAAAGTTTGGATCCTCTGTTTTTAATTTTTCTAACATTGCTTTCACCTACTAATTGTATTTTTGTGATATTATTTTTAAATCACATAATTTTGTTATCTCTTTTATATATGTAACTTCATATTCTATAATTAGTTTCTTTTTATTATCACCACGTATTATTTTTTGATTATTATTTATTATGTAATCATATGAACTTACATATAATCTTGCTGAATAGTACTTAGAAGCGTCATTTGATAAAGATTCTGCATTAGCTAAGTCACTGTTTCTTATTACTATATTTTTTCCACTCTTTGTTATTCTTTTCCTCTCTTTATCCAAAATATCATAAAGTTTTGGATCAAGATATCCTTTTATTCTTGTTTCATCTTTTGATGCATATAACTCTAATATATTATTAAATTCTCTAAAGTAATTATATAATTCATCTTTTTTTGGATTCTCATTTAAGTAATTTCTTTCCTTAAATGGTATGTTTTTTTCAGATAATACTTTAACATTTGATAAAGTTGTACCTATTTTTGAATTAGGTTCTTCTTTTAGCTTATTAAAACTAGCTTCAAAGATATATTCGGTATATTCATTTTTAAATCTTTCTATTTTTTCATTATTTGTATTATATGTAAATTCTTTGCACAAAACTGTTATTTCTGTATTAATGTTATAGTAAGTTGATTTATCATCTATACTTTTTATATT
>DLOU01000006.1 GCA_002477275.1 Caryophanales bacterium UBA7476 | reverse complement strand
TATTTCATTCTTTTTTTATTTGTTATAATGTAAATGTATTATATTTCGATTAGGAGGTTTTATATGTCAAAATATGTACCAAAAATAGATAAAGTTGATAATAATAATCAAAAGTATTTATCTATAAAAGATGCAAATGATAGATTTAATAAAGCATATAAATATGAATTTTACTATGAATGTCTATGGATAGCCTACGCTTTATTAGAAGATAGAACAGATGCATTTTTCTATCATATTGGTTTTTTGGATAGGAATAGACATGGAGTTGATAAAAAAACAAAAGAAACAGTAATTAGATTACTTAATATTGATAAAGCAAATCCTAGATATAATTTTAGTAAATTATTTTATAAATTAGATTATATGAATGAATTATTTAATTGGGTGCAAAATGAGGATGATGTTTTAAATAATTATGAAAAAGAACTAAGAAGAGTTTTAACAAAATATATTAATAATGATGAGTTTTTAAATACTATTAGTTATCTTAATAGTGAGTGGAGAGATATTAGAAATGAGTTGACTCATGGTTTATGTAATAAGAAAGTTGATGCTGTATCAATAAGACTAAAGGAGTTGGCTTATAATGGCCATAATTGTTTTAAGGTTATGAATAAAGTGGTAAGGAATATAAAAAATAATCATATTAGAAAAAAATTTAAGATGCAATAATTTCTTTTGTTTATTATTTCTTGTGTTTTTTTAATTTTTACTATATTATATATAGCTAAGAGTATTTTAAATTTTTTGGAGGTTTCTATGCTTATAAAAAGAATTACTTTAATTATTTATTCCTTGTTTTTTATAATCGGAATGTTATTATATTTTTGTACTAGTTTTAATTATTCTGTTGATATAATTATTGCTGCTTTAATACCTATTTCTATATTATTGCCTGATCTTATATTATATAGAAAAAACAACAAAAAGACTATTTTTAATAATTATGTTGATTTAATGAATGAGTGCTTTTTAGCTAATTCTACAATTGATTTTTTTAAAGAACAATGTCCTAATATTTCTTCTGAAAGCTTGGATAAACATTTTAATGCTGTTGATCTTATATATCATAATTTACTTTCATGTGATTCTTTTGTCTATATTTTTAATAGAAGTAAATTTTTAAATTTAATTAAAGATATAAATCTCAAGTATTCTAGTTTAAAAATATCTAATAGCACTTTAAAATATTGTTTATCAAAATATTACCATGATAAAAGTTTCAATTCTCAATTTGTCGAAAATAAATATTTTGATGAATTAAATAGACAACTTGACATAATGCATTCAATCTATGATGAATTAGTTTCTATTTTAAATTGTTCCTCTAAAGATATTTTTAATTTNNAGAGGACTATGATTATCAATATAATTGTTTTATAAGTGCAATTGAACAAGAGAAAATGCGTGCTAGAATATGAAGTTGATTATATAAAGTATATACTTATAAATCTAGTCAAACATATAGAAGTTATGAGATAACTATTGATAAAGATGGTAAAGTAAGTAAAATACATTTTCAAAATTTAGTATTTAATGATTAATCCATTAGAAATAATGGATTTTTTTTATTAAATTACCAAAATTTGGTAATTTTTAGGTTTGACTAATTATAATTCAGTGAATATAATAATTAGTTAAGATGAGGTGGTTAAATGATTCTTAATTTTTTAGAGAATTCTACTGATTATATAAGTATAGTAATTGGTGAAACATATGGTATTAGTGTTATTTTACTTACTATTTTCTCAATTATCAGCACATATATTAATAATAAGATTATGGGCTTTTCTCCAATTGTTTTAACTCGTTATAAACTTATTACTTTATTTTCACCACTTTTAATCCATACACTTTTTGTTTTTGCTATACAAGTTTATCCGTTTTTAAATAATATTTATGTTGCCTTAGGAGAATCCTTTGCTTTAATTATATATGTTTTAATTTTAGCTTATTATGTACTTCAACCTTTTTATAATAAAGATAAGTTTAAAGAAACAATTTTAAATGAAAAAATAAAAGATTTTACAATAGAAGTTAAAGAAGTTGGACCTGATGTTAAAAAGACAATTNNAAGAAATTGTTCCTTTTGTTAAAGAGGAAGCTTCTCAACTTGATAAATATTTTAGTGAAGAAAGTGAGGCTTCAACTATTTCTATAACTAAAAATGATATTAAAACGTATTTTACTATGTTATTTAATGAGATAATTTTAAATAAATTAGATGATGCTAGGATACTTGATATTATTTCAATATTAGAAAAATACATTATTGATGATTATAGGGATTTAGAAAATTTTGATGTTTCAGACGATGTTAAAATTGAATATATGTTTAAGTGCTTAGATAAAGGTAATAATGAAAAATTATATCATGATATATTTGATAAACTTTATACTATGTATTTTAAAACTTCTGAGAAAAAATATATAAATGAGTTAATGAATGTGACTTGGAATAATTCATCTAATATTACTTTTCTTGTAAATATTTTGTT